>CAYOMP010000014.1:0-13537 GCA_964405075.1 uncultured Lachnospiraceae bacterium | reverse complement strand
TTGAAGCTTCAAGATGTTACTATTAAGACGCCAATTTGTGAAACTACAGTAAAAGAGTTACAGGGTAAAAAATTGGCAGTAATTCCAATTCTTAGAGCTGGTTTAGGAATGGTAGATGGTATGCTTGCTATGATTCCTGCAGCTAAGGTTGGACATATCGGATTGTATAGAGATCCAGAAACATTAAAACCAGTGGAATACTATTCAAAATTACCGCAGGACTGTGCTGAACGAGAAGTATTTGTTGTAGATCCAATGCTTGCAACAGGTGGTTCGTCAGTGGCAGCAATTCAGTTATTAAAGGAAAAAGGGGTTAAGAAAATTCATTTTATGTGTATTATTGCTGCCCCGGAAGGAATAAAAGCTATGGAAGAGGCACATCCTGATGTGGATGTTTATGTTGGTGCATTAGATGAACATTTGAATGACCATGGGTATATAGTACCAGGTTTAGGGGATGCCGGAGATAGAATTTTTGGAACAAAATAATTAGAAAATGAAAAAAGGTGCTTGCTATTTATGATGCTTTAGATAAATAGTAGGTACCTTTTTATTTGATGGGAAAGTTCTTTCATATAAAATAAAACGCTCCGTGAAGATGCGCGCGCTTTTGCGGCAGATAAATGCCGCAAAATGCGACGCAAAAGTGGCGCAAGAATGTGCCAAGGCACATTCTTTGTTCTTATAATTTCTCACTATTACTAATCCATGTACAGGATTCGTTATCGGATACCTGTTGAGAATTAGTTTTTCTCTTGAAATATGTAAGGTTATAGGTAGAATATTCCGGGGATTCTAAAAAAACACTGGGAGTAACTCCGGTTATATCCTTAAATACTCTGTTAAAGCTGCGAATATTGTTAAAACCACAACTAAAGGCAATATCCGTAATTTTGTTTGCACTGTTTTTTAGCATTTCAATAGAATGTTCTATTCTAACCATGTTCATATAAGTTACAAAGTTAATACCCATCATTTTTTTAAATATTTTTGAAAAATGACTTTCTGAAAAACCTAATTTGTCAGCAGCAAATTTTAGAGAAATAGGTTCGTTGTAATGTTCATCAATATATTCCAGTAGTTGCTGCATATCGTACAGAAAAATAGAGCGTTTTCCGTCCAATGAAGTTTTTTCTGTATTTCTTGGAATATAGCGTTTTAATAAATACCAAAATTCCATAAGCTTTGCTGTAACTATTTCTTTATAATAAGGGTCTCGCAAATTCAATTCGTTAGCAACTAAATTAAGCAAATCATTAAATTTGTGAGTGAGCCCCAGTTCTTCCAATTTGTCACTTGTAATTAATGGGTGGACAAAATTTGCGGATTCGTAGACTGATGAAAGGGAAACTACACTTGGGTCAAATACAATAAAGTCAAGTGAATTCTTCATTTCGTAGGAATCGCTGTAATGAATGCTACCGCTGTCACAAATTATTAAATCTCCTTTATGTGCTGTGAAAATATTATCATCTATACTTATCTGAGCTTCTCCATTACGAACGTATATAAATTCTATTTCGTTATGCCAATGAGCAAGAAAACTAATATCTGTATATGAAGAATGCCATACCATAAAATCAGAGTCATATTTTCTAATTTCGTGAAATGCTTTCATAAATTTGTCCTTTCTTAGTGCTAAATACCTAATAGTAATTACGAATTCAATAAAAATTATATCATAATCACAAAAAATGTCCATAAATTCACATAAAATTGCGAGCAAAAAACGGATAACAACTATACAATTAGTATATCAAGAAACATAAAAACTAAAAAAACATAGTAATATTACACAAAACACAGGAGAAGGTTTTACATAAAGGTTTACTGTGGGAGGTGGACTAAAATTGTTTTGTGTATATTATGCAATTTTTAAATGGAGGGTTTAAAATATGGCAAAAAGCAGATTAATTGGAGATTATCCTGTAATTGGTATCAGACCAACAATTGATGGAAGACGTGGAATGTTAAAGGTAAGAGAATCATTAGAAGAACAGACAATGAATATGGCAAAGGCTGCCGCTAAATTGTTTGAAGAAAATATAAAGTATTCTAATGGTGAACATGTAAAAGTAATTATAGCTGATACTACAATTGGTCGTGTTGCTGAAGCAGCAGCCTGTGCTGATAAGTTTAAAAAAGCAGGTGTTGATATTACACTTACTGTAACTCCATGTTGGTGTTATGGCTCTGAAACAATGGATATGGACCCAATGACAATAAAAGGTGTTTGGGGATTTAATGGAACTGAAAGACCAGGGGCTGTATATTTGGCAGCTGTTTTAGCAGGTCATGCACAGAAAGGTTTACCTGCATTTGGAATCTATGGTCATGATGTACAAAATGCTGACGATACAGAAATTCCAGAAGATGTAAAAGAAAAATTACTTAGATTTGGTCGTGCGGCAGTTGCAGCAGCAACAATGCGTGGTAAATCATACTTGCAGATTGGTTCAATTTGTATGGGTATTGCTGGTTCAATTATTAATTCAGATTTTATCGAAGAATACTTAGGAATGAGAGTAGAATCAGTAGACGAAGTTGAAATTATCAGAAGAATGTCACAGGGCATTTATGATGAAAAAGAATATAAGAAAGCTTTAGAATGGACTAAGAAATATTGTAAAGAAGGATTTGATAAGAATCCGGATTATGCACAGAAATCTCCAGAAGAGAAAGAAAAAGATTGGGAATTTGTAGTTAAGATGATGTGTATCATCAAAGACTTAATGAATGGTAATGAAAATTTACCAGATGGATGTGAAGAGGAAAAAGTTGGTCACAATGCTATTGCAGCTGGTTTCCAGGGACAAAGACAATGGACTGACTTCTATCCAAATGCAGATTTCCCAGAAGCAATGCTTAATACTTCGTTTGACTGGGAAGGTGCTAGAGAACCTTATGTTCTTGCAACTGAAAATGATACATTAAATGGTTTGGGAATGTTATTCTTAAAGCTTCTTACAAACAGAGCACAGATTTTTGCAGATGTTAGAACTTACTGGAGTCCGGAAGCTGTAGAAAAAGCTACTGGATACGAGTTAGAAGGTGTTGCTAAAGAAGCAGGCGGTTTCATCCACTTAATTAACTCTGGTGCAGCTTGTCTTGACGCTTGTGGTGAAGCAAAAGATGAAAATGGAAATGGTGTAATCAAACCATTCTGGGAAATGACAGACAAAGACATCAAAGCATGTTTGGACGCTACTACATGGAATGCAGCCGATCAGGGATATTTCAGAGGTGGCGGATATTCATCAAGATTCTTAACAAGAAGCGAAATGCCATGTACAATGATAAGATTAAATATTGTTAAAGGCTTAGGACCAGTTCTTCAGATTGCTGAGGGTTGGACAGTTAATCTTCCAGATGAAGTATCAGATGCATTGTGGAAGAGAACAGACTATACTTGGCCATGTACTTGGTTTGCACCAAGAGTTACAGGAGAAGGTGCATTTAAGACAGCTTATGATGTAATGAATAACTGGGGAGCTAACCATGGTGCAATTAGTTACGGTCATGTAGGTGCTGACTTAATTACTCTTTGTTCAATACTTAGAATTCCAGTATGTATGCATAATGTTCCAGAAGAAAAAATCTTCAGACCAGCTAGCTGGAATGCATTTGGAATGGATAAAGAAGGCGCTGATTATAGAGCATGTCAGGCTTACGGTCCAATGTACAAAAATATTAGATAGTTGGTTATAAAATAATTAATAATATTGACATAGTGTAGGTAAAGGAATAATGAATTTATAATTAAAATATGCCTCAAAGTAATATATAATAAATATAAACTTTGGGGCATATTTAGTTTACGCCAGCAACGAGGAAAAAAGTGAGTTTGGAAGTTATTTGTGATATAATTAAAATATATAGGTTTATAAAGTACGCTGATAAATGAAAGCAAAATATATGTAATGTTTGTGATGGGGGCTTCATAAATGTTATAAAAGTTAAAAAGGATTAGTACAGAAACATATAACACATAGGAAAAGATATTACGTAATTTTGGAAATGAATTGCAAATCTGCATAAATGAAAACGGGGGTAAATTTATGTATAAGGTTTTGTTGGTTGATGACGAAGTGCTTATTAGAGAGGCAATTAGCGAAAATATTAAATGGGAAGAATTAGGATACACATTTTTAGGGGCATGCGAAGATGGAAGACAGGCAATGGAAAAGATCAATGAGGAGGCTCCTGACTTGTTGATTACTGATATTTGTATGCCATATGTAGATGGAATGGAATTAACCAAATTCGTTTCAGAAAAACATCCAAAAACAAAGGTAATTATTGTTAGTGGTTATGATGAGTTTGATTATGCGAAGCAGGCGGTTAAATATAAGGTATTGGAGTATGTATTGAAACCTGTGACAGCATACGAATTGTCAGAGTTGTTAGAGAGAGTAAAAGAAGATTTTGATAAAGAATCTGACAAAGATAATAATTTAAAAAAAATCAGAAAAGCATATATGAGCAGTTTGCCAATGATTAAGGGAAAATATCTTAATAATCTTATTATGGGAAAAACTGATAGTTTTTCTAAAAACGATGAAAAACAGGAATTTGAATTTCGAATGGATTTGTCAGGAAAGTATTTTTCAACAGGAATTGTTGAGTGGATAGACAGTGAAGAATATGCCAAGAAGGATACAGACATTAACGAGGATTTAATGAGATTTGCCATTTATAATATTTCTGATGAAATTGTGTCAAAGTATGGTTGTGGAACAGCATTTCATAACGTTGAAGAAGATACGATTATAATTTTTAAAGGCGATAAAAAAGATGAATTTATAGAAAATGTAAAAAAAATATGTGAAGAAATTAAAGAAGCTTTGAAATCCTATTTGGGAATTAAGGTTGTATTGGTGGTAGGAAAAAATGTACCAACGTTAAATTGGTTAAACAAATCCTTTGAGACAGCAAAAGAAGCCAGTGAGTATACATTTCTTTATGATGAGGGGGATGTAGTTTTAGATGCAACTGTTTTGGAAGAAATTAAGAGTAAAAAACATATAGAAATCTCGGAATATGTTGAAAAAATATCTTTAGGGATAAAATCGGCAGACAGTAAACAGATTCGAAATGTATTTCAACAGTTAGAGGTTTCATTAAAAGAGAACTACGTTTCCAGAAATAAGGCATATATATATATTCAAAATATTTTATTAACAGTAAATAATGCAATAGATTTATCGGGAATAAAGGATGAGGCCATTCTTGAAGAACAGCATAATATAATTGAAGATATTTATAAGGCAAAATTTTTAAAGGATATAATAGCTAAGATAGCTGATTATTGTATAAAGGTAGCTGACATAATAAATAACGAAAAGGAAAGTGGAACGACTAAGCAGGCATTAATGGCGATGGATTATATTGATAAAAATTATGGAAATAGTGAAATTTCGCTTAATTCCGTGTGTACATATTTATCTATTAGCACTAGCTATTTCAGTACTATTTTTAAAAACTATGCAGGAGTAACTTTTATAGAGGCTTTGACTAGAAAAAGAATTGAAAAAGCTAAGCAACTGATAGAAAATACTTCTATGAAAACCTATGAAATAGCAGATGAAGTAGGATTTGCTGATCCACATTATTTCAGTATAACTTTTAAGAAAAATGTTGGAGTAACACCAACTGAGTATGCTAAGCTAAAGAGGTAGACATAATGAGTAATAAATCTGGTGGAAAATTTTTGTTTGGATTTAAAAGTATAAGAAGCACAATGATATTTTATTTTTCAATTATCATTGTGCTTGCTTTGATGTGTTTTTTAATAATATCTTTTAGATATACAGATAAAACAATAATGAATAATTCAAAAAACTACACATATCAGATGGTTGAACAGGTTAATGAAGATATTGATTCTTATATAAATTATATGGAGAACATCTCCAAAATCACAGGCAAAAACCGAGATGTTAAGGAATTTTTGTTTAATGAAAATTTATCTGAAAAAGAAAGAATGGAATCTAGACAACGAATTATCGACCAGTTTATCACAATAACCGAAACACGAGAGGATATATATAATATTGGGATAATTGCTGAAAATGGCAGATATATAATAAATGATGGAAATGCAGTAATTAATGAATATTCTGATTATGAGCAAATGAGTTGGTATGTGGATGCAATAAACGCTAATGGAGCATCTGTATTATCATCTTCTCATGTTCAAAATATTATAAAAAATGAATATAACTGGGTGGTAACTTTGGCATGTGGGTTAATGAATCCATATACATGCAGAATAGAGGCTATACTTTTTGTAGATTTAAATTACAGTATTATCAGTAATATGTGCGATAATCTTAACCTTGGAAGCAGGGGTTATGTTTTTGTACTTGATGAGCAGGGTGATATTGTATATCATCCAAGCCAAACCTTGATTTTTAGCGGATTAAAGGATGAAAAAATAGAAGAGATTTTAAACAACAACGACAAAAGTTTTGTTATATATGAAAAAACAAAGGGAAAATTGTATACAAATTGCAAATCAAGAAAAACGGGTTGGATGGTAGTTGGAGTATCGGATGTGGATGAACTGATGGTTGAAAGAGATGAAACACAGATAACATATTTGCTATCTGCAAGTATTTTGTTTATAGTATCAATTCTTATAGCCATATTATTTTCTAATGAAATAACTAAGTCTATTAAGGTTCTTAGTTCGTCCATGAAAGAGGTTCAATATGGAAGATTTGAAAATGCAGAAATTGAAGTAACAGAGGATAATGAAATTGGAACTTTGTCAAAATCTTTTAATATAATGACATCTAAGATTAAGGAACTGATGGACGAAAATGTTCAGGAGCAGCGACTTAAAAGAAAAAGTGAGTTAAGGGCATTACAAGCTCAGATTAATCCTCATTTCTTGTACAATACTTTAGATTCTATCATTTGGATGGCGGAGAGCGGCAAAAATAAAGAAGTAGTAATAATGACATCATCATTAGCTAAATTGTTAAGACAGAGTATTAGTAATGAAGATGAAATAGTTACAATAGACCATGAAATAAATTACATAAAGAGCTATCTGACTATTCAGAAAATGAGGTATAAGGATAAACTTGAATTTGAAATAGATGTAGATAGAGAGGTTAAATATTCATACATAATTAAATTAGTATTACAGCCGTTGGTTGAGAATGCTATTTATCATGGAATTAAGTACAAAAATGAGAAAGGTTTAATAAGAGTAACCGGGGAAAAAATAGGTGAAAATGTTGTGCTTAAGGTAATTGATAATGGTCAGGGGATGGACAAGGAGAAGTTAGATAATATTTTTTGTAAAAATAAGAATATCAATTCCAAAGGTAATGGTGTAGGTGTAAAAAATGTTAATGAGAGATTGAAATTGTATTATGGTGCAGAGTATGGATTAAAATATGAGAGTATTTTAGGTGAGGGTACTACTGCTATAGTTACAATTCCATATATGACAGAAAGAGGTGACGATAATGAAGGGGTATAAAAAACATCTTATTGTTATCGTAATAGTTCTTATTGCTATAGGTGCAATGTATGGAGTAATATCTAGAAAAAATAGTAATGAAAAAATTAGAATAATATATGTTTCAAAAATAATTGGAGCAGATTCAGATTTTTGGAATTCTTTGGTTAGGGGAGCTCAAATGGCAGCTAAGGAATATGATATTGATTTGAGCATAGTAGCACCAACAAGAGAGGATGATGTTGACAGGCAGAATCAGCTGATTGATGAGGCAATTGCTAAGAAACCGGCAGCTATATTGCTAACACCTACAGACAAAACATTGTCGTTAGAAGCTGCCAAGAAGATTAAAGAGGCTGGAATAAAGCTGGTTTTAATAGATTCAAGTGTGGATGAGAACGTGCAGGATAGCATCGTAGCTACGGATAATTATGAAGCAGGAGCAAAGCTTGGAGAATTAGTAAAGGAACACATTAAGGAAGATTCTCAGATAGCAATAGTAAGTTATATTAAAGGTGCATCTACGGCAATAGAGAGAGAAAATGGTTTTAGAAAAAGTCTTGAAGATGACGAGAAAAAAATAGTGGATGTAGTATTTAGTAACTCAAATTATATTCATGGGTATAATGAAACTAAGAAAATGCTGGAGAGACATCCGGACATAGATATAATCGTAGGTTTAAATGAATACTCAGCGGTGGGAGCGGCTAGATATATTAAAGATATGGGACTAAATGATAGTGTCAAAATAGTTGGATTTGATAGTTCAAATGAGGCTATTAAATTATTGGAAGAGGGGGTATTTGAAGGTGTGGTAGTTCAAAAATCCTTTAATATGGGCTATTTAGGCGTAGAGAATGCAGTTAAAATATTACGAGGTGAAGTAGTAGCCAGCGTAACTGATTCAGGCAGCACCACTGTCAAAAAAGAGGACATTTATACTCCGGAAAATCAAAAAATATTGTTTCCTTTTTGGGAGTAGTTAAAATAAAAGTTTGATTAGGAAATAAATCTTGAATTATATAAATCTTAAAATATGAAAAATAAAATTTTGTATTGCATTTGTACGAGTAGTGACGAGAACGCTATGTTTGCATGAGGATTCAAAGAGTTTCGCAGCAATTTGATAAACGCACAGAGCACGTTTTTATGTAATAAGTACTAAAAAATATTTAATAATTGGTATTAAAAGTTAAAATTTTCTGTAATAAGTAAAATAATTACCTTTTTGTGTAAAATATTCTATTAAAAGTTTTTTTGAACTAAATATAATAAGAGTATAGCAAATGAACTAAGAAATAAGCACAAAAAAGGGAAGGTGAAAACGTGGGCGATGTTATTTTAAAAATGGAAGGAATAGATAAATCCTTTCCTGGTGTACATGCATTAAAAGGTGTTAACCTTGAAGTAAAAAAAGGCGAAGTACACGCACTGATGGGGGAAAACGGTGCTGGAAAATCTACTCTTATGAAGGTGCTAACAGGAATCTATTCTAAGGATAGTGGAACTATTCAATATGAAGGAAAAGAAGTGGAGTTCACAAATCCTAGAGATGCTCAGGATGCTGGAATAGCAATCGTGCATCAGGAACTTAATATGATGAACCACTTAAGTGTAGCACAGAATATTTTTATCGGAAGAGAAATGATGAATGGCAAGTTAATTAATGATAAAGATATGGAAAAAGAAGCTGCAAAATTATTTGAAAGATTGAATATTGATATTGATCCTTCAGAAACAATGGGGAATCTTACAGTAGGAAAACAACAGATGTGTGAAATTGCAAAAGCAATTTCTAAGGATGTTAAGGTTATCATTTTTGATGAACCTACAGCAGCATTAACAGAAAGTGAAATATCTGAATTATTTAAAATAATAAATGACCTGAGAAAGAAGCAATTGGGTATTGTATACATTTCTCATAGAATGGATGAAATTAAAGTTATTACAGACAGGGTTACTGTAATGCGTGATGGTGAATATGTAGGAACTATTATAACAAAAGATAGTACAAAAGAGGATATCATCAATATGATGGTAGGTCGTGTAATCTACGAAGAACCAAAACAAAAGAGTAATGTAGCACCTGATGCACCGGTAGTATTAAAGGTCGAAAATCTTTGTGCCGGAAAGCTGGTTAGAAATGTAAGTTTTGAATTAAGAAAAGGTGAAATACTTGGTTTTTCAGGACTTATGGGAGCTGGTAGAACAGAAACTGCAAGAGCTTTATTTGGAGCTGATTCAAAGGAAAGCGGTGATATATATGTAAACGGTAAAAAGGTTATCATAAATAGTCCACAGGATGCAGTAGCAGCTGGTATCGGATATCTTTCAGAAGATAGAAAGCGTTTTGGTATTGTTGTTGATAAAACAGTAGCTGAAAATACAACAATGTCATCATTAGAAAACTTCACAAAAGGGCTTCTTATTGATACGAAGAAGGAAAGAGAAGTTGCTAAAAAATATGTAGAAGCATTAAAAACAAAAACTCCTTCGGTGGATACTCAGGTTGTTAACTTATCTGGTGGTAACCAACAAAAGGTTGTTATTGCAAAATGGCTCACAAGAGATTGTGACATTTTGATATTTGATGAACCTACAAGAGGTATTGACGTTGGTGCTAAAAACGAAATATATCAGTTAATGAATAAATTAGTAGCAGAAGGTAAGTCAATTATAATGATTTCATCAGAACTTACGGAAGTGCTAAGAATGAGTGATAGAATTGTTGTTATGTGTGAAGGTGTTAAAACAGGGGAATTGGATATAGCAGAAGCTTCACAAGAGAGCATTATGAAAGTTGCGACACGCGACAACTAATTAGGAGGGTTAGACGATGGCAGAGAATAAAAAGACGGGATTAGCAAATAATCCTATTGTTAAGGCAGTAGGAACACAAAAGTTAATAGCTATTGCAGCATTAATTGTAATTAGTATAGTATTTGGATTAATTAATAATAAATTTTTCCAGTATTCAACATTAGTAAATATTTTTGATGCATCATACTACATAGGTTTTATGGCAATTGGTGTTACATTTGCAATTACAACTGGTGGTATTGATTTATCAATTGGTACAGTTTTGGTATGTTCATCATTAGTATCAGGAACTTTGGCAACTAAATATAATGTACCTATAGCATTATGTATGATTATTGGTATTTTAATTGGTACACTTTTTGGATTAATGAATGGTTTGTTAGTTTCAAAAATGGGATTACCGCCATTTATTGCCACATTGGGTTCCATGATGTTATCAAAAGGTCTTGGTTCGATTTTCACAAAGGCGCAGAGTGTTACTTGGCCACAGGCAAGTGAAGATGCAGGATGGTTTAGAAATATTTTCAAACTGGTTATTACCAAATCAGATGGAAGTACACTTCCAATTCCAACAGGATTTATTCTTTTGATTGCGGTAGCAGCATTAATGGCGGTTATTTTGAATAAAACCAGACCAGGTCGTTATATTGTAGCGTTAGGAAGTAATAAAGAAGCAACTAGATTATCAGGTGTTGACGTAGCTAAATGGGAAACATTAGCTTATGTATTTAGTGGAACTTTAGCAGGTGTTGCAGGTATCGCATATGCAGCAACATATTCAACATTATTACCTGGTGGTGGTGCAGGTTTTGAGTTAGATGCTATCGCAGGTGTAGTTATTGGTGGAACATCAATGAGTGGTGGTTACGGAAGTATCGTAGGTACATTAATCGGTGTATTCATTATGTCAGTATTAAAAACAGGTCTTCCATTTATTGGATTACAGACACATTATCAGCAGGTTGCAACAGGTATTGTTCTTATAATTGCAGTATTTGCAGACGTTGTTAACAGAAGAAAGAAAAATTAATTAAGTTGTATATGCCAGGAGAAGGGGCATTACATATAAAACAAATTAAATTAGGGAGGATTACAAGATGAAGAAAAAAATGCTTAGTGTACTTTTAAGTGCAGCAATGGTAACAGGAATTTTAGCAGGTTGTGGTAACTCAAATACTGCAACAGATACAGCAGCTGAAACTACAACAGAAGCTACTACAACAGAAACAGCAGAAGCAACAGAAGCTCCAGCAGCTGAAGCAGGTGGAAGTGAGGACATAGGTAAAATCTATATTGTATCTAAAGGTTTCCAGCATCAGTTCTGGCAGGCAGTTCTTCAGGGTGCTGAAGAAAAAGCAGCTGAACTTGGTGTAGAAATTGACTTCCAGGGTCCAGATACAGAATCTGATATCGCTCAGCAGGTACAGATGTTAAACAATGCATTAAACAATTCAGCAGCAGCAATTGGTCTTGCAGCTCTTGATACTGAAGCATGTTTAAGTGGTATTGAACAGGCTGTTACAGCTGGTATTCCAGTAGTAGGATTTGACTCAGGTGTTCCAAATGCACCAGAAGGTTCTATCGTAGCTAATGCAGCAACAGACAATTATGCTGCTGGTGAATTAGCAGGTGAAGAAACATATAAGTTAATTAAAGATCAGATTGCATCAGCAACTAGCCCAGTTAGAATTGGTGTTATGAATCAGGATGCAACATCAGAATCAATCACAAGCCGTGGTTCAGGATTCGTAGATAAAATAAAATCTTTAATTGAAGCAGATGGAAAAACAGTTTCAGTTGAAGGTCATGACAAATGGAAAAATGAAACAGCAGGTGCTGACGTTATTATTGAAGTAGTAGTACCGGCACAGGTAACAGCTGAATTATCAGCTATCGATGCTCAGAACTTATTAAACAAAGAAGATACAATCTGTATCTATGGTTCTAACCAGTTCTCTGGTGAAGGTCTTGTAAATGGTGATGCAAATATCAACAGACTTGGAAAAGACGTTGTAGGTATTGCATTTGACTCAGGTACAGTTATCAAGACAGCAATAGCTTCTGGTAAATTAGCAGGTGCTGTAACTCAGGATCCATTATCAATTGGTAGAAATGTAGTTGACTTATGTGTTAAAGCTATCAAAGGCGAACCTGTTTCAGATGTTGATACTGGATGTCAGTGGTATACAGCTGAAAATATGGAAGATCCAGCAATTGCACCTAACCTTTATGATTAATATATAGTATTGTTTCCAAAACAAACAGAGGCATAAGCCTCAACAAAGGGATTGCTTATGGCAATCCCTTTTTCAAAAAATGGGTAAACGTTAAAAATGAAATAAAATAATAAAAAGGACCGTGATGTTATATGTTAAAAGGAATACCAAAAATATTATCACCAG
This sequence comes from uncultured Lachnospiraceae bacterium, assembly GCA_964405075.1. Taxonomy (GTDB): domain Bacteria; phylum Bacillota; class Clostridia; order Lachnospirales; family Lachnospiraceae; genus CAYOMP01. The sequence goes on along the minus strand of CAYOMP010000014.1, from coordinate 841 downwards.
AGCTTTTAAAGGTTCTGTGTGAAATGGGTCATAGTGACAGATTAGTTATTTCAGATGGGAATTTTCCGGCAGAATCAATGGGAAAAGATGCAATAGTAATAAGATGTGATGGACATAATGTTCCGGAACTGTTAGACGCTATTTTAAAAGTATTTCCATTAGATACATATGTAGAAAAACCAGTAAATCTTATGGAGGTTGTTCCGGGAGATAATGTAGAAACTCCTATTTGGGACACATATAAAGATATCATATCTAAATATGATGATAGAGGAAGCGAATGTGTAGGAAATATTGAAAGATTTGCTTTTTATGATGAGGCAAGAACTGCGTATGCAATTATTGCAACAGGTGAATCAGCACTATACGCTAACATTATGTTACAAAAAGGTGTTGTAGTAGATTAGAATGATTTTACACAAAACTCTAGTGTTTTTAGTAGTAAGATAAATAAAAAAAGTTAGTTAATTTGACTTAAATACAATCTCTTATAAAATAGGTAAAGGCTCTAAGTTTATAACAAATGATTTTGATTAGGATGTTATAGAGTTTGAATAATACATACAGCTTCAGAAATAGCGAAAACAAGCCGTTTCTGAGGCTGTTATTTTGTGACACCAAATTTTAAAGTTAAAACAGAGCAATTAATGGGTAAAAAGAGGGAAATGTTGTAAATGCAGCTGAAAACCTGTGGCACATTTTAATATGAATTTGGTAAATGGAGGTATAAAGATTATAAAGTAGAGAAAAATAGAGTAGTTTTTACATTGTTGTGCTTAAAGTGTGGGTCAAATGAAAAACTAAATTCCAGATAGATTCATTTTGACCTCGTATTTTTGAT
>CAYOMP010000013.1:0-36427 GCA_964405075.1 uncultured Lachnospiraceae bacterium | reverse complement strand
ACCACCAGTATGGAAAGTACGCATTGTTAACTGTGTACCTGGTTCACCGATTGACTGAGCTGCAATAATACCAACTGATTCACCAATCTGAACTGCTTCACCAGTTGCCATATTAGCACCATAACATCTTGCACATACACCAATGTGTGAACGGCAAGTAAGAACTGTTCTAATCTTAATCTTAGTAAGTTCTTTACCATTAGAGTCTACACCTTCACGCATAATAAGTTCAGCACGTTTAGGAGTAACCATATGGTTAGCCTTTACTAAAACATTTCCGTCTTTATCATAGATTGTTTCAGCAAGATATCTTCCTGTAATTCTTTCCTGAAGACTTTCGATTTCTTCTTTACCATCTGTAAACGCTTTTACATACATACCAGGAATAATCTTCTTGCTTTCACCACAGTCAGTTTCTCTAATGATTGACTGCTGAGATACATCAACAAGACGTCTTGTTAAGTATCCTGAATCGGCTGTACGAAGAGCTGTATCTGAAAGACCTTTACGTGCACCATGGGCAGACATAAAGTATTCCAAAACGTCAAGACCTTCACGGAAGTTTGATTTAATTGGAAGTTCGATAGTACGACCTGTTGTATCAGCCATCAAACCACGCATACCAGCAAGCTGTTTAATCTGCTTGTCAGAACCACGGGCTCCTGAATCAGCCATCATAAAGATGTTATTGTATTTATCAAGCCCTGTTAAAAGTGCTTCTGTAAGTACATCATCGGTAGCTTTCCAAGTTTCTACTACTTCTTTATATCTTTCTTCTTCTGTAATAAGACCACGTTTATAGTTTCTAGTAATCTTATCAACTGTATCCTGAGCCTTCTGGATTAATTCCGGTTTCTGAGGAGGTACTGTCATATCTGAAATTGAAACTGTCATAGCTGCTCTAGTAGAGAACTTATAACCAATTGCTTTGATATTATCAAGTACTTCTGCAGTCTTAGTAGCACCATGAGTTTTGATAACTTTATCAAGAATCTGTTTTAATCCTTTTTTACCAACATGGAATGATACTTCTGGCACAAGAAGATTTTCTTCCTTTGTTCTGTCTACAAAACCTAAATCCTGAGGGATGATTTCATTAAATAACAATCTACCAACTGTAGTGTTTACTGTACCAGAAACAACACTACCATCTGGCATTTCTTTTGTTAATCTAACATTAATTAATGAATGTAATGTAACAGCATCATTTTCATAAGCTAAAAGAGCTTCATTTTTACTCTTGAAGTAATTACCTTCCCCTTTAGCACCTGGTCTTTCCTGTGTTAAATAGTAAATACCAAGAACCATATCCTGTGAAGGAACTGCTACCGGACCACCATCAGATGGTTTAAGCAGGTTGTTTGGTGAAAGTAATAAGAATCTACATTCAGCCTGTGCTTCCTGCGATAATGGTAAATGTACCGCCATCTGGTCACCATCAAAATCGGCATTAAACGCTGTACAAACCAATGGATGAAGCTTAATAGCTTTACCTTCTACTAAAATTGGTTCGAAAGCCTGAATACCTAATCTATGAAGAGTCGGGGCACGGTTAAGCATAACAGGATGTTCCTTAATTACATCTTCAAGAATATCCCATACTGATGTGTCTAATTTTTCAACTAAACGCTTAGCATTTTTGATATTATGAGAGATACCTCTTTCACATAATTCATGCATAAATCTTAAGTTCTGGTCCAACTACGATAACCGAACGACCTGAGAAGTCAACACGCTTACCAAGTAAGTTCTGACGGAAACGACCAGATTTACCTTTAAGCATATCTGATAATGATTTTAAAGCTCTATTTCCAGGTCCTGTTACTGGACGTCCACGACGACCATTATCGATTAATGCATCAACCGCTTCCTGTAACATTCTCTTTTCATTTCTTAAAATAATTTCTGGAGCATTTAATTCTACAAGTCTCTTTAATCTGTTATTTCTGTTAATGATTCTTCTATATAAATCGTTTAAGTCAGATGTTGCAAAACGTCCACCATCTAACTGAACCATTGGACGTAAATCAGGTGGGATTACTGGTAATTTAGTAAGAATCATCCATTCTGGTTTATTACCTGATTCCTTAAATGCATTAACAACTTCAAGTCTCTTAAGAGCCTTTGCTCTTCTTTGACCTGTTGTATTATTAACATCATAAGTAAGCTTTTCAGCTTCTTTATCTAAATCAACACTTTCAAGAAGCTCCATAATAGCTTCTGCACCCATACCTACACGAAGACCACATCCTGGTCCAAATTTTTCACGTGCATCCTGGTATTCTTTTTCTGAAAGAACCTGTTTATATTCTAAAGTAGTGTTACCCTTATCTAATACTATATATGATGCAAAATAAAGCACTTTTTCTAGTATTCTTGGAGATAAGTCAAGTATTAATCCCATACGGCTAGGAATTCCTTTGAAATACCATATATGTGATACTGGTGTTGCAAGATCAATGTGTCCCATACGTTCTCTACGAACACTTGATTTAGTAACTTCAACGCCACATCTGTCACAAGTAACACCTTTATAACGTACTTTTTTGTACTTTCCACAGTGACATTCCCAGTCCTTGCTTGGACCAAAAATCTTTTCACAGAAAAGACCATCTTTTTCTGGTTTCAAAGTTCTGTAATTGATAGTCTCTGGCTTTGTTACTTCGCCGTGTGACCAGCTAAGAATTCTTTCTGGTGATGCAATACCAATCTTGATGGAATCAAACATTACACCTGACATAACTTCTTCTGCCATTGCCGTTCCTCCTATATATTCATTGTTATTGTTACAAACATAGATAAGGGAGCGACGGATCACAATAGGTCCGAGCCCCCTGTATGTACTTATGCAAAAGCATAAATACTTATAATCTAATACCGAAACATAGCCATTATATCACGACTTTACCATATATTGCAATAGTTTTGCTAAAATTCCTTGTATTTTATAGTTTTTTCAATTCAAACCAAAAAGTACTTCCTTTTCCCTTTTCACTTTCCACACCATAATCCGCATTGTGCAATTTTAAAATATTTTTTACTATAGACAAGCCTAACCCAGTTCCTGTAATTGCCCTTTTATGGGTTTTGTCCACCTTATAGTATCGCTCCCAAACATAATCTATTTCTTCGTTAGAAATTCCTTCTCCTTTATCAATAACTTCCACCCTGACTTTATCACCATTAACTATCTGCTTAACAGTAATCGTCTTATCTTCACCAGCATAGTTTATCGCATTGTTTATCAAATTATATATAACCTGATATATCTTGTATTCGTCGGCTTCCACAAATATTTCCTCATCATATTCAAAATTAATTGTATACCCTTCTTGTTCTTTCAATTTCGAATATCTTGTCATTACAGATTCAATGCTTTCAGTTAAATTATACTCGTGTATTTCTTTTTCAATAACACCAGCCTGAAGTTTAGACATATCCAACATATCAGAAACCAGATTAGATAATCTCTTGGCCTCATCAATTACCACTTGTATATTTTCTGAAGAATTTTCATCTGGAAGGTCTCTCATCATTTCTGAATATGCAATAATCATAGTTAAAGGGGTTCTCAAGTCATGAGACACATTTGCAATAAGTTCTCTTTGAAAACCTTCCGCTCTCCCCAGCTCTCTTGCTGCATAATTTAATGTATCCGATAGTTCTGATATTTCTTTATAATCAGCACCATCAAATTCAACATTAAAATCACCTTTTGCTAACAACTTGGCCGAATTATTTACTTTTATAATCGATTTAGAAACAGACTTAGACATAATAAGTGCAATCAGCATTGATAGCATAATCATTATAACCGAGATAAATATAATCTGTACCCTAAGAGTATAAACCGTAGAATCCACAGGTGTTAGTATTGAATTTGCCATTACCAGATATTTTTCATTATCTATAGTAATAACTTCAGCATATGACATACTAACAATTTTCCTGTTACGTCCAGACCAAAAATGTCTTTTTTCAGGACTTTGAACTTCTCCTACATATTCACCATCATTTTCTATTGAATCTGACATTTGTTTCTTTTCCTCATCCTCTGCACTTTCCATCATACTATGCACAGGTGTGGGTATACCAATATTATTTACAGCATCTACTGTAATTCTTTTTCCATATTTAACACATTCCAAATATATATTTCTTCTTTTTTTGGGAGATAATTTATGTATAGTGCATTCCTGAACGGTTTCACTCGAATACACAGGTTCACCTTTTCTGTTAGTTACCAACACACACACACCATAGTTTTCCCCAACAGCCTCTACAACTGACTCTGGATTTTTCTTTTCCAAATTTCCTACTAATACATCCATTGCTTTATCTAAGTTATGAGTTTTAATGGCAATATAAAATTTGTCCAAATACACAATCTGAAACAGCCACAATAACACTAGTAAAACTGCTGTAAACGACAGCAAATAAAAAAATATTTTCCATTTTATACTCTTTTTATTACCCTTCAAATCTATATCCAACTCCTCTTAATGTAACAATCAGTTCTCTATACTCACCCAAGCTGTTTCTGAGCAATTTAATATGTGTATCCAAAGTTCTGTCATCACCAAAATAATCGTATCCCCACACATCCGTTATTAACTTGTTTCTTGTTAATGCAATATTTCTATTCCTTACCATATAAAATAGTAAATCGTATTCCTTTGGAGTCATTTCAACTCTTTTTCCGTCTACCTTTACTGTTCTTCCAGTAAAATCAACCTCAAGTCCTTTTACGGTATATATTTCTCTTGTCTTTTCCTGCTCTTCCTTAGAGTTTCTTGATATAACAACATTTATTCTCATCATTAGCTCTTTAGGTGAAAAAGGTTTTGTAACATAATCGTCTATTCCTAATTCAAAACCATGAATTTTATCATATTCTTCGCCACGGGCCGAAAGCATAATTATTGGAATATCTTTCTCTTTTTTAATTTCTTTACAAGCCGAAAATCCATCAATTTCCGGCATCATAACATCTAATATTATAACGTCGAAATTCTCGTTCTTACACATTTCAATAGCCTCTAATCCATTTTCAGCCTCTGTAATCTCATGTCCTTCAAATATCGCATATTTCTTTATTATTTTACGAATCTTTTCTTCATCATCCACAACTAATATTCTACTCATTTTTAAAACCTTTCTAAAACTACTCTTTTCGTATTTTTAATATTACACCATTTTTTCTAATAGTAGTTATTACATTATATTTCTTTTTTGTGATAGCCATGTGTCAGATTGTTCTTCAAGCCTATATTACAAGTCTTATGTGCTAAATTCGCATAAACGTAAGCATTCTTCTTTCTTCTTCAAGTTTTCTATTAATTATGATAAACACGCTTTGCAAGTTTATCAAATTATCGCGGCGCTCGTCGAAAACCTATGTAAACATAATTTTCTCCTCGTTGCTCGCGTAAAATAAAAAACAAAAACCTGTAAAATCAAAAAATTCTACAGGTTTTTATATTAAGGTGCTAAATATTTTTTTGAAGCATTAACTGATTCGTAAGCAAACCATAACAATAGTGCAAAAAATACTAACATTGCTAGCATAATAACATTTTCCAGAGAGCTAACATACATATCATACATTCCCAATAGTCCATATGCTGTTGTGCATATAGCAAAAAATATCGTTCTTCCAAACATGTATTTGATATACCCCGGCAAATCCTTACTCTTTGACAAATCAATGTTTTTACTCACTAACCATCCAGCTTTTAATTCACCTTTTGCTTTCATAAGATATGCCATATATGCCATATACAAGCCACACCCTACCAAAATACCATTAATTAATCCATCAAATCCCATAATCCTACTCCTTTTTTCTTTGGTATTTCCATCAACGTATATTATACATTATATCTGTTTTTTAGCAAGAAAATTCACAAACATTACTTTTTTTTATTTGAATTCTCCGACTTTTTTCGGTATTTTATAATAATTTAACATTTTTATACCCTTTTTCAATTGAAACCCCTAATTAATTGTTTTATAATAAAATAAATATTAATGTTTGCTATTTAAAACACAAATAGGAGGAATTTGTATGACTTTAGAAAATTATAAAATATTAATATGTGATGATTCCATCTTATTTAGAAAACAAATGAAAGATTATCTCACTAGCCTTGGTTGTGATGCTGTTATAGAGGTTTCAGACGGACAGTCATCTATCGACGCATATAAAGAGCATAAACCTGATTTAGTTTTCCTAGATATAGTTATGCCTGAAAAGACAGGCGTTGAAGCAATCACAGAGATTATTGAATATGATCCGGATGCCTATGTAGTAATGTTCTCTTCTGTGGGTACTCAGAAGCATTTAAAAGATGCCATTTATGGCGGTGCAAAAGATTTTCTCCAAAAACCTTTTAGTGAAAATATAGTTAATACTGTTCTCGAGAAATTTCTTGCCGAGAAGGGAGGCAATTAATGTATACTCAGTTTTTTGGCAACTATCTATTAAACAAAAATATAATAACGCCAGAACAATTAGTCGAAGCAATGCAGGCTCAGAAAGATATACATTTAAAGCTCGGAGTTTTAGCTATTCATGCTGGTCTTTTGACAGCCCAGGAGGTTCAACAAATACATATAAAACAGACTCATGTTGATAAAAGATTCGGTGAAATCGCTGTAGATGAAGGTTACTTAACCTCAGAACAGGTTGATGAACTTCTTAGCACTCAAGTACCTTCTTACCTAAGATTAGGTCAAGCTCTTGTTGATAAGGGGTATATTGATATTTCAGAATTCCAGAATACTATGATTGATTATCAATCTGAACATGAACTTACAGATGATGACTTTTCTAATGAACAGCAGGAAAAGGTTGATTGCTTAATTCGAGAGTTTTTTAACTTTGACGAAGTTGTTGATGCAGATTATTTATATGATTATATTAGTCTTCTTTTCAATAATATTGTACGCTTTATCGGCGAAGACTTTACAATTTTTCCAATTGTCCGAATAGGTGCATACCCTATCAACTGGTGTGTATCTCAGCATATTATCGGTAGCATTAACTTACATACTGCTATGGATATGGATGAACAGACTCTTATAGCATTTGCTTCGAGATATGTAGGCGATGAATTTGACGAAAATGATGATTATGTAAAAGCTTCTCTTGAAGATTTTCTCAATCTGCATAATGGTTTGTTTACAGTTAATCAATCCAATGATTCTTCTATAGAATTACATTTAGGTACTCCAAAAACAGAGAATGATGTATTGTTTATACCAGAAACTCCTGTGTACTACATACCTATTCAATTCTCATTTGGAATGGTCAATTTCATTTTTGTTATTAAATAGTTCTGATTAAATTTTTATTCAAGTATATTAGTTATAGTGTAAAAAAGGACAAAAATCAAATTTTTGTCCTTTTTTTGATATGAAAATTCTTGCCTAATCAAACTAAAACAGGTCCACCGGACCTGTTTGTCGTATGCTTGGCAATAAAACGCTCCGCAAGGGATGCGCACACTTTTGCATATGTACTATTAAATATTCAAAATACCTTTTACTGTACTCTTCATTTCGTCAACTTCACACACTGTGTTATGAAGAACTTTTGCACTTCTAATGTCTTCAATAGCCTGTGGTACATCTACTCCAGATATTTTAGATAATTCGTCAACTAATTCGAAATCACCCATTTCAGAGTATTTAGCTTCATCAATCGCACACATAACACTTCTAGTGAATTTGTATGGGCTTGCTGTTGATGCAATAATAGTTTTCTTATTGTCATTCGTTTCTTTCACATATTTCTTATGAGCACAAGCTGCTACTGCTGTATGTGTATCAATAACATAATTAGTGTCATCATAAATCTGTTTAATAGTAGCTGCAGTTTCAGCTTCTGTAGCATATTTGCCTGCAAAATCAGCTAACTGAGCTTTCATGGAATCATCAATATCATACACACCATTTGTTGATAAAGCTGTCATTAACTCAAGATTTTTCTTAGAGTCAGAACCAGCAATTCTATAAATAAGTCTTTCAAGGTTACTTGAAATAAGAATATCCATAGATGGTGATGAAGTTAAAATGAATTCTCTGTTTCTGTCATATTTTCCTGTTTTAAAGAAATCGTATAAAACTTTATTGTCATTTGAAGCACAAACAAGTTTTGCAATTGGAAGTCCCATATTCTTAGCATAGAAAGCAGCTAAGATATTTCCAAAGTTACCTGTTGGAACAACAACATTAACTAATTCATCTTTTTCAATCTCTTCATTAGCTAACAATTTGCTATACGCATATACATAATATACAATCTGTGGTACCAAACGACCAATATTTATTGAGTTAGCTGATGAAAACTGGAATCCTGCTGCATCCATTTCTTTAGCTAATTCTTTATCATTAAACATAGCTTTAACACCGCTTTGAATTCCTACAACATATGTATTGTCACCCTTCTGAGTAACCATCTGTTTTTCCTGAATTGGACTAACTCCATCCTTTGGATAAAATACAATTATTTTTGTTCCTTCAACATCAGCAAAACCTGCTAATGCAGCCTTTCCTGTATCTCCAGATGTAGCTGTTAAAATAACAATATCATTTTTTACATTATTCTTCCTAGCTGAAGTTGTAAGTAAATGTGGCAAAATAGATAATGCCATATCCTTAAATGCTATAGTTGCTCCATGGAATAATTCCAAATAATAAGCACCATCTGCTTTTACTATAGGTGCAATTTCTTCTGTATCAAACTTATCGTCATATGCTTTGTTAATACAGTTTTTAAGTTCTTCTTCTGTAAAATCAGTTAAAAATAACTTCATTACTTCGTAAGCAACTTCTTTATATGACATTTTTGCCAATTCATCAATTGAAACTTCAAGCTTAGGTATACTTGTTGGCACAAATAAACCACCATCGTCAGCTAACCCCTTTAAAATAGCCTGTGAAGCTGTAACTGTTTCATTTTCACTTCTTGTACTCTTATAAAGTAAATCCATATTCTCATTCCTTTTCTATAAATCTTTACTTTGGACTATCTAATACTCCACTGTCCCAAATTATAACATAGGAAAACTGTCTCCACAAGTTAATTTTAAAGGGGTTTTCATTTTTATTACATTTTTTCTAAAAGTTAGTGTAGAATTCATGTCCACCATATTTAAACAACCACTTTAAATTTGTATCGAACCAACGCATATTATCTGTATCAGCTTTATCTCTGGCTGAAAAATATAGCGCACCCTCTGAATAGTCCTCACCATTCAAAATACAATCTACCGCTTCTTTTGTTTCTTGGGATACCTCTACACTATAATATCTGCCATCTGCAACTGGAGAAAACTGCCTATCACCACCTGCTATGTGAAAAATAACATCTTTTACAGAATTAGGAAACTCTTCATTATTCACTCGATTCATCACCACGTTCCCTACTAGTATTTTTCCCTTCAGGTCTTCCCCAGAGGCTTCTGCTTCTATTAGTTTTTCTAAAGATTCTCTATCTTCTTCTGTCATCTCTATTTTGGACACTTCTTCGGCCGTTTCATCTGGTAATTGTTCTTCATTCGTTCCTACTACGCATTCTGTAACTCTTGCAGTTACATTTAGCGACTTAGATATTTCTTCTAAGCTTTCTTCAGCGTATAATACTACCTCAATACCGGCTTGTATTTTTGCTTCTGTATCTGTTTCTCCCGGTTCATCTTCATCACAAATAACAATTCTGTGTGGTGCTCCCAACTTATTTTTTCCACAGGCACCAAAAGATGTAGAATTCAATGCAACTACTGCAACCGCTACAGTTCCTGTCATTACCACAACACAACTGCGATAACTTTTCTTTGTTATTCTAACAAACATTGCAAAAAATTCGCAGAGAAATGAACGTATTCCTGGCATACATACTCCTCTTTTCTTTCTTCGTTTCAACTATCAATGTCCGAACACGATTAGCATTATATTAAAATCCATTTTTAGTGTCAATAATAATTACCAATATTTGGGACATAAGTACCTTCGCACTTTAATATGCAAAAATGTTTATAGTCGCTTTTCACAATTTGAATTTAATAAAATTCATTTTTTTGTTTCCTTTAACTAGCATATTGTCAAAAAAATGTTAACCACTTATTAACTATTTTTTACACGTTTTGTAATATTTATTCAGAAATAACATTTTTTTGAAATTATGTTAATTATTTATGTAAACAAATCACATTTGCATTTTACATTTTCTTATCAACTTCATTATTTCATTCTAATAATTCTAATCATTAAAATTAATACTAAATATATCAATACCTTAACTCAGATACTATCAACAAATGCTTTTATTCATGTGATAAGGCAGAACAATCATAAAAAAATCATCATTAAAAAATTCTTTTTTTATAAAAATATTAGAATATAAATTGCATTAAATGCTTTATAATGTATATAAGGAAGGAGGTATTCTATGTTACCTGGGGTATATCTGGCTAAAAAGAAAGACGGAACTATATATTATCGTTCATCAATCACTTACAAAACAAAACATATAAGCTTGGGTAGTTTTAATACTGAGACAGATGCTCATAATGCATATTTAGAAGCATATAATATTATTAGTTCAGATTCTCTATCTTTAATTCATTATTCCAGCAAGAAATATATTCTCCCTTTCGAAAAGTGGGTTACATTAATAAATTTTAGAGATAATAATCTTTATATCAAAACTCCTATTTATATAAGAAAAAACTATATTTCTTATTTTTATTCGCCAAAAATAGAGTTAAAATTTGATATAGATGATTTATTCTACTATTCCAGTCATAAAATAATGAAACGACAAGGACATTTATTCGTAGCCGACTATGGCATGCAAGTTAATATTTTGTCGCGATATGGAATAAAGAATTATGCCGTAATTGGTCGAGATTACGATTTTGCAAACAATGACATTTACGATTTTCGATACGAAAATATAATAATAATCAATAAGTATTATGGTGTAGAAAAAATCTACAAAAAAAATCAAGAACTTTTTCAAGCAAAAATTCACCTTAACGGTGATTATATAATAGGTATATATCCGACAGAAATCCATGCTGCAATCGCCTATAACAAAGCAATCGACACTGTAAAGTCTTTAGGTTTAGACAAAAACTTTCAGCAAAATTATATAGACAATCTGTCCAGCAGGGAATATGCCGACATATACAGCCAACTTAATATTTCAAAAAAAATACGTCAATTCAATGTTTAATTCTGAATTGACGTATTTTTAGATTCATTACTTATTATATATAAGGATAAGATTCTCTTTATCTGATGGCTCATTATTTAATTTTATTGATGGTTTATCAAACATTTCATCCTCTATTCCAATATATATTTTTTTAACTTCTCCCACTTTACTTGTTATACAAAATTTGTTTCCAACTACTTCTCCCGGCAATATCTGTGATATATTTAAATCTATTTTTTTCTTCTCAATAATCTCATTATTTTGATTATATACGTATGCATATATGGGCCAGTCATAGTATATTGGAGCAATTCCTTTATTATTCCATATCATATTTATCTTAATATTCTTACTTAAAATATTACAGCTAGTGACGGCTTTTGGTATTCCTATTTTATACCCCAGTAATCCCCTTACATCTTTAGCTGCTTTTTGATATTCTTCTATCTCACATATATTTGGAGCTTTAGGTCCTATAAAAGTCATATGTGACCTCAATATTAATTTCTTCGTTTCATCTAAATTCGACTCCAACATTTCTTCCCATGACAAACTACTGGTAAATTCTCCACCAACAACACCTTTGTTATAAAATTCTTCTATTTTATATAGTGTATGCGTATCCTCAGGTTCGTCATACTCTCCTCCCTGATTTATCCATGCCAGCCATTCTTCAGTAGCCTCTTTATAACCTACCATATCATTGAATACACCTAGAGAATATTTCTTAACTCCCAAAAAAGGGCGTCTCATTAGCAAACATACGCCCTGAAAAGTATCAACATATTGTTTTACATATTCCATACATACTGCTTCCGTTGGCATAGGGTTAACTCCTTCACCTACATTTGTATGCCATTCCCCCCAATGTCCCAAACTGCCAAGCTCTATATATGCCACGAAATTATCCTTGCAAAATTCATCTGCAATTGCCTTTAATAATCTTTTATGGGCATCTATAAATATCTCATTTGAATAATTTGGTGAATATCCTTTTCCATATCCAATATCATATATTGTTCCATCCCCTGTTTTCTCATATACCCACATCGGAATATCAAAATGAGGGTTTTCTCCCGGAAGATCGCAAATCACCCTGAGAACTGCTTTTCTTCCACTTTTCTTATGTTCCTCTATATAATTTTCTTCATATATTTTACTAAAATCGTAAATCCCTTCAACATTTTCTATTTCACTCCACAGCAAATCAATATACACAAGAGTATTATCATCTACAGCTTCAGGATAATCAGCATTTATAGCATAACCGATCAAGGGATTTGTCTCTATAGTTTGATTATTGTTATCAATATATATTTGCTTTTTCACTATGCAATTCTCCAAAATCAGTATAAAAGTGGCCAAAATAAACACCCACACTATAAAGGTTATCGTAATTTTTCTTATTCTTCCTTTGCTTTTATCATTAGCCATGATATTCTCCATTATATTTTACAAATGTAACACTTTTAACATTTTCTATTTCTTGAATTCTTTCCACAAAAAACATTTGCTTTTCTTTACATTCTACTTGAATAGTTACTTCATTTAAAGTATCTCTGTATATTTTTGATTTAATAACATATTTTACTTTGCCCAATTCTCTAATAATTTTATCACTTGTCTCATTTCCTTCATATCTTACCATTAACATATATGCATCCGAAACTTTTTTCTTACTAAATGTAATAGCAATAAATAATGCCATTATAACAAAGCCTATAATAGCTAAAATATACATACTGGCACCTATGGTAATACCAGAAGTAATTGCCCAAAACATATATAATAAATCCAGAGGTTCCTTAATTGCCGTTCTATATCTTACAATTGATAATGCACCAACCATACCCAAAGAAATAACTATATTAGTTGATATCGCCAACGTAACCATACATGTTAATATTGTCATTCCAATGAATGTTAACGCATAGGTTTTACTATAAATCACACCATTATAATATTTTCGGTAAATACAATATATGGCAAGACCAATCACTACTGCTACTAACATATTTACACAAATTGTAATTATTGTGTTCGTTGAAATTGCCTGATTAAACATCTCTGATTCCAGTACAGATTTTTTTATCATATCTTGTACACTCATTTTTATCTCCTCCACTACACTAATAGACCAATTCTTTCTATTTTTTTGTCACAGCACATAACATATTTTGATGCAGCTATATATTCACCTTCAATTCCAGCCAAAATATTTTTTATAAATTCCGGAATAAAAGACGTATACTTTACTTCCATTATCAGCTCAGCTTCTCCCATAACATTATATGCTGGTAAGTCACTGTCAAATAAATCTCCTACTAATTCCACTTCTCTAATTTCATTATCAAATGTAATTCTTACATCTCCATATTCAAACACAAAGGGTTCTCTTTCATAATCTACGATTACCCTAGGTCGCATTTGATTCGTTATACATTCATAATAAAAACGCTTACACACATCTTCTTCTCTATCCCGTAAAAAATCAAAATCCATTTCAAGAATACTTTCTACATTTTCTTTGGTCAACTTTGCTGATTCTTTATATATGTAGCTTCCTTGTTTTATTTTACATTCTAACTTAATACAATTATCACTATAGCCATAGAATCTGATTCGATATTTTTTTCTTGTGGATATCCCCATTATTTTCTCGTTGTATGCTGAATTATTAATATCATCAAAATATAAGCTTCTAATTGAATATAGACCATTTTCAACGTGAGTATCTTTTTGTAAGAAGCATTCCAATTTTGATGATATTATTCTTTTTTGATAGGAACTAATTCTGTATTTTAATTCATGTCGAAATATTGTTTTACTCTCTTTCATCTATAATATCCTCCACTACAGAACCATCTGCCTGAATATAGAAGCATTTTACTCCATAAACATTTCCCTTTAGTCCAATATATCTGTCGAAAGCATATTGTTCATATCCTGACTCGTTTTTAGCTATTACTCTAATAAAATATTGTCCTGGTTCCAGTTGCGTATTAACATCCACATTCAAAGCATATAAATCATCAGCTTCATATATTAAATTAGTAAAGCTATAATCATCAGAAACTTCTACACTATAAGTAACGTCTTCTTCATCAAAATCATATGCCATTTCCCAACTAAAACTGATTCCGTTTGCAGTAATCTCTGGTGTAGAAATATAAAAAGGCTGAGGTTTTTCTAAAGATAATTTGTATTCCTGATAATTATTCTCAACCTCTTTTGCAAAATTGTTTAAAATATACTGCCTGTCACTAAGGGTTAATGGTAAATATTCAATATCCGGTAACCTCTTTATATATGGTTCTACTACTGCATTATACTCTGATGCCATTTCATTAATTTTATCCTCGGTAATTATTTTCTTATATTCTTCAATTTTGGCATCTAATTTTGATAAATGCTCAGGGGACTTAAGAATACGTTTAAACAAAATATTCCCCCAATAATTGCTTATTCCTGTTTCCCATCCATTTCCGTCTTCCCATTCATTCAGTTCATTTTCCAGTTTATTAAATGCAACATCATTATCCCATGATATAAAGTACCATTTATCAATATTTAACGGACTATATATAAATACATTTCTAGATTGGGTATCTTTATTACCGACTAATATATGAAAAGCCAGCCACGAAAAGACGTTATCCTCATCAAACCATTTAGAAAAGACTTCTTCTATAGATTTAGTATAATCATTAACATCTGCTAACATTTCAATTAATTTTCTATGGTCTTTATTCCCCTTAATTTCCAAATATTCTTCAAATTTCTTTTCATCATATTCTGCGTCACTTGATAATTTAATAACATCTTCATATTGATAAAATTCAAAATAATTTATTTTATATAAATGTCCTTCACTATCTAATCCATGCAGTTTCAAATAGTTTTTATTTATTTGCTCAACTTGCGTATATAAACCATAGTCAACAAATTCTGCATCTGCATTTTCTGTCAAATCCTTTACATACAAATGAACAAATTGAGTCCTTGCACTCATCATTTCAGGCAAATTCTTCATCAAATCATAGCAAAGTTTATTTCTAAAACGCAGGCTGTCTCCAACATGCTTGTTCAAGTTAATCGTAGTTTGTTCCTTATAGCTTCCTTTTCCGTCTTTTATTTTTATCTTATAATTCTTTTGTTCTCTCCTTGTAGATGTCTGTCCTCTTATTGCAACAGTGGCATTTGGAACTAATGATTCATAACCAAATTCTCCCATAACAGGACCATTCTCATCTCCAACTTGTAAAATTGCATCTACTTTGTATCTATCAACATTCATTTCTTCATAGTAATAAGCCGAATTAGAATTAATTTCTTCCCATGTATGGTTAGTACCATCTGATTCATTCCCCTTTTGAACCGTAAGATACATTACCTCTACATCTAAAGAATCGTTATCATACAAGGACATATTGTCTTTTATTGGCTTATTTCCATCAACTGCTAATTTTCCATATATATCAATATCATCTTCTGGCATATCTTCTTTCTGATTATTCGTTTCTTGATTAACCATTACTTGATTCTCTATTTCTTGATTACCTGTTTTTTCCGGATCAATATTTTTTACTGAACATCCAATCAATAATGTTAACAGTATTGACACCGTTACAACTAATTCTTTTCTCATCTTGTTTTATCTCCTCATTTTTTCAAGATGTATCCTCTCGAATTTTTCGCTAATTCTAGTTGCCCAACCTATTTTTTCTCTTGCGATCAAAGGCTGTTTGCTTACAATATGAAAGCTTAATTTTTTTATGTATAACATCATTCGAATAAATGCTACAGCAGTAAATAATATTCCTGCCACCAAAAATCCGAATCCATAATATCTGGAATCCCAAAACATTCCAACAGCTGTTCCTACACAGCTGGACGCAGCATAAACAAAAGAACTAATCAACGCTCCTCTATTATCAGCCAAATATAATGACATAAGCATTATGCAGTTTCCCGCTGAATAAAATGCATATCCTACACATAAAACCCTGTATATTCCTAACATTTCTTCTGTAAATCCAAAAGGTAAATTAGGAATGAATATTGTTCCTCCTACAATAAATACCACTGTAACAAAAAACTGTTTAGCAAAAGTATAACTTAGCTCTTTTCCCAAAGTATTTTTCAATTCAATTTCTGCTCTTTCAATATCAATCAAAGTTCCACCACCATTAAATAATCCAAAATATGTTCTATATTTAGGGTAAAAATTAACCTCAACAGATGTTACAAAATTAATACTTGTAATTAATATTGAAATAAAAGCAAACAATGCTGGTACATCATAACCTGCTGCTGAATAGAACAATCCTTTAACCTGTGCTCCTAAAGGACTAAACCACATCAAAATTAAATGTACAAACAGTCCAATTCCAATAAAACTTCCTACACCTACTAATTCCGGATATTTATCTATCCATTTCAAAAAAGCCATGGAACTTCCTTTTCCCTTTGGAAAGTATTCAATAAGCAACTTATAATACCAAACCATCATAAGACCATAACCAATGACAACAGAATAAAGTAAAGAAATAACTGATGGTAATCCCAAACAGACCAAAATATATCCCAAAAGTAACGCCGAAACCGCAGCTAATAGAAAGGCTTTCATTATTCCCTTATAATCTTTTACGGCGGTCAAATAACTGATTTGTGTCCATACCGCAATCAGCTCCATAAACAAAACCAGGCAACACACTATGTATTCTATTTCCACACCTGAAAATATCAAGAATACTCCATATAAAGTTCCACCAACTATATACATAATTGCAGTACTTCCATAAAAAGAAGGCATTACTTTTTCTTCTTTTTCAAGATATAACATATCTGCAACATAACGAGTTGTTATCATGGATAAAATATTAGTAACCAACAAAGAGGCCAACAAAGTATATGTTATCATACAAATTAATAAATCTTGTTCATTCTTAGCTGCTCCACCTATTTCAGCAATAATATGCACGCCAAACAACAGTATCATTCCAAGAAGCATTGGACCAATACAGACTGCACCTGCATAACCATAGGCACCAACAAGTGCAAAAAGCCCCTTCTTTGAAAAAAGTTTCTTCAATTCAAACCCAATTCCAGCCATTATGCACTTACCTCCCCATACAATTCTTTATACTTTTCTATACTTATTTCATGAGTATAATATTTCTCAACTCGTTTTTGACCAATCTTACCCATTTTTAATCTCATACCCGTATCCTTACACATTCGTTCCATAGCATTCGCCAATTCTACCTTATGCATAGGTGGTACAATAAATCCGGCCTGCCCTAAATCATCATCTCTCCTTCCAAATAGTAATTCTCTACAACAGCCTACATCCGTAGTAACTGCTGGTCTTTTTGCAGCAAACGCTTCTAAAACCGACAAGGGTTGTGCTTCTGATATACTGGTTAATATTACAAAATCAAAATTTTTCATATATTCGATAATATTTACAACTCCGGTAAATATTATATCTTTAACTTGTAACATTTCTATTAGATCTACACATTCCTGCTTATATTCTGGATCATCCACATCTCCAAGTATATGCAGTCTTGCATTTTCAACTCTTGCTTTCAGTTCAGCAAACGCATATATCATTGTCTTAATATCTTTTATTTTTGCGATTCTGACAACAGCACCTATGTCAATCCATCCATTTTCCTCTTTCAACGGAATCCCAACGAATCTTTCATATCGCACCCCATTAGCTGTTACACACAGTTTATCAGCATCACACCCCAAATCTGCCTGAATATTATTTGCCATTTCATATAGAGCTGTTACTTTATCAGCATGCTCATATGCACAGCTTGAAAAATTATAAAATAATTTAATCCATTGATTTCTGAAGCTTGGAACCACCCACTTTGCTCTTAGCAATTCTTCTTCTCTCTCTCTTGTATAGATACCATGTTCAGTTAAAATAAATGGTTTATTATTTTTCCATTTTGCAAGACTTCCCAAAATACCGCTGTATCCTGTAGCTGTAGCATGATAAATATCCGCATCAGGTACTTTACCAGTTAATAAATATAATTCAGGTAGCATCATTGAACGCACTGTATGAAAAAATTCAGCAAAAGAAATATAAGGATATTTATTCTTACAAACATTTTTTACAATCTCCAGAAACTGTGAACTCATAAGCAGTGAAACCGGATTAACCTTTTTAGTACAAAATAATTTAAAAATAATATCCCAATCCGTTTCCTCACCAGAAATCAAGGTTGTTAATGCTTTTATTTCCGATTCTTTTAACTTTACACTTTTACTATTTGTAGTCATCTGCAAAGCATCATTTAAAAAAATTTGTTGAACTTCTACAACATTTTTTGGTAACTTATATTTAAAATTATCCCTGTCTTTACTATCAGCACCAATACACCACAACACAAATTCATGTTCAGGCATTGCCTGTATATACTGATGTGTCCATGAAGAAACTCCTCCAAATACAAAGGGATAACTCCCTTCTAAAATCATACAAATCCTCATTTTATAGTTTTCATCCCCTATTTTTAGTCATTATTTATTTCAATTTCTACATGATTACTAGTTGCCTCTATTACAAACAGATTACCTGTCACATTTTCGTATGTCCCTCCTGAAATATTTTTAAGCTCACCTTCATTAATTCTAACCATAAAGTAAGCAACATCCTCAAATCCACCAATATCAAATGCCATGCCTTCATCTGTTTCATATCTGTTAACACTTAATGCATCAAATTTTTTTACTGAATCTGCCATCTGACTACCAGTAGAATCTTTTATATTTGGTGCCGAAGAATAAATAAAATCTAAATACTCTTCAAAATTAGCTCTCATTTTCTTCCATCCCAAAGATGCACCTCTATCTTCATCCAGCACATCGTCAGGATGCATAAAATGTGACTGTACATAATGCATATTCAATTCTGAAAAAGCCAAAAAATATGAAAACTCATCAAAAACAGCTCCTGAAACTATACGTGGTGTTTCCACAATGCCATCTTCACTCACCTCAAATTCCTGAGTATAACTGCAATCTCCTTCTATATACAATGATGCTATAGCCTTTATATTTGGTAGTGTTTCCAATAGGATTTCTCTGCCTTCCTCAGATAAAATGTTTGAAGGCGGTACGTAAACACTAAATTTCGTTTCTTTAAAAAGGTCATTAGAAAATTCGTTAAGTTCGGTTAACCCCGCCTGTATATCCTCCTTGCTTTTCCACAACTTATATGAATCGTATAACCCCATATAATCAAAGCCATCCAAACATAATGGCATATGATTATATCCATGAAAACCTAATTCACCGCCTCTGTTAAGTAACATATTACCGAAGAATTTATATCTTTCAGTAATGGTGTTTCTTTCAAATGGTGCCTTTACCTGATCAGAATATTCTTCTACAATTAATCCAGTATGAACTATGCCATACTTTTCTTCCCAGTTAAGCATATCGTTCCACCAAATGTTAGAATAAAAGTTGTTAATATCTGTTCCAAATTCTTTCTTTATTCCATCTGTATTTCCACTTGGCACCGGTGCTGGAAAATCATCTATATAAAATGTTGATGCATTAATTACCGGATATATACTTATATCATCTAGCAGGCTATAAGCTGATGCAATAAAACCTCTACACACTTTACCTACAAGAGCTTGATTCATTACAACAAATTTACCATCTCCATATTTTTTCTCCCATAATATAGGTAAGCCATTATCAACAGATTCAATGTATACCTTACACTGGTCGTTTAAGAAAACTTCTATATTTGCTACATATGTTTCATCATATAAAAACTCTCTATTCTTAGCACCAATCATAAAATTATCGTCAACACGTATTCCACTAACTGCTGTGTATTCTTTTCCTCCTTCTGCTATTCCCATCTTTCCTGACAACAGCTGAAAATTAGAGCTGGTTTCATAGGTAGACACATTCATAAGTCCACCGCCATTTTTTACCCATGATGAAATTTCTCTAATATTGTCCCCAAATAAATCCAGATCAGAAATGCATAAAATCAACTTATCATAATTGTAAACTGTACCCTCACAATAATCATTTATATCTAATACATCATAGGATGCTCTCATATCATTTAATATTTGTTTAACTTCTCCCAGATAGTAAGTTGCAGTTTCATTTTCATCCCATGAAATAACTAATGTATCAATCTCCTGGTTAACCGGACTTGTGATATTGCTTCCCGCTACACTTACAGAATAATCTTCACTTATATTTTCATTTATACCTTCTTCTTTTTTTATCCCTGTTCTTTCACAAAAAAGAACAATTCCAATTAGAAATAATGCACATAAAGGCCACATTATTTTCATATGTTCTCGTAATCTTCTTATCATTGTCTAATTTTCCCAAAAAGTAAGCCATTCCCTACCTGCTTTGCTAAAGTACATATTCTTTTGTTTAATTTCACTTATCATTTCTTTTAATGAATTATAATCTCTCACATTATCATAATAATGACCATACAACCTATATATACGTTCATCATAAGAATACTTTTCTTTAGCTGTCTCTAATAATTCAAAAGCTTTTTGGTTCTCTCCTAACATCAGATTGTTTTCTATATTTATAAAAATAATTTTACCAATATTGTCTTTTTTTCTGGCATATTCAGCAATCAAATCAGCCAGTCTTCTCCTATAAATAATTTCAATATTACCTGAAATCAATTTTGATTTAATAAATTCATCTAAATACAGAATATATTCCTTTAAAATTTCCACATCCCCATTTTTTTTATAATCTATATCATATTTTTGAATATTTTTTTCATATTCCGTAAGAATTTCCATCATCATAGTTGTAGCATAATGAGTAACTTCCATATCATTACTATTACTTGCTCTTTGTAAAATTTCCAAATATTCATTAGGATTCTTATGTAGTATATTTAGCATTAATGAATGCCTTACCTTCGCATTATTAACTAATAACGCTTCTTCTAGTGGAACTACTTGCAAATCATCATTATCCTCCACCTGAATTTTTTTAAATCTACCCTTCATAATGCTATCCTTTTCCAAACCAATCGCCCTTTTTCCTAATTCGCATTTTCTTTCAGTTCTGACTCTGCACAATAGACATAATGCTCCAAAAAATGGCACAGCATACACAATGGGCATTATATTATCCAATTTCAAATATTCATTGTTCTTTTTAAAAATCGTCAAGCACACACATAACAAAACATGAATAACAATTACAATCATTATCATCATACAATTCACCCCTATGCTATATCTTCGACTTTTTCTAAAACAATACCGCTATTGTTAATACGCTTATTGATTATATTAATGTTCATACTATCCGCCTGAGTTAAAATGATATATACATTTCCCTCTTTATCAACTCCCATAGAATCATTTTTTCTAATAACGCTTAACAATTTGTCACTAATTGTACGATAATCATTCTCATTTGTTTCAACTTTCAGCAACAGGTAATTAGCCCTATTATTTTCTTTCAAACGTTTTTGTACATATAATTCTTTTATAAACTCTTCGTATTTTAGAATTTTTGTATCTGGAATCATAATATCTCTTTCAGAAATTGCCTGATATTCAATAGCTCTAACTAATGAATCCGAAATAAGTCCTGACATTATTTCAAATCTATTTTGATATTCCATCCCCATCTGATTATATTGAGCATCCACAATTGCTATAATACCTACCAGTTTGTCATTTCTGATTACACCATATGCATAATCAAAAACATTTTCAAATCTTTCCTTATTAACCCATGTTTGTTTCAACTCCAATGCCCTTTTTACCATTTCCATATCCTCAATATTTATAGACTTATTTAAAGAAAACATCAAATCTCTTGAGCATGCATTTAATCTTGCATAACTACTACCTGCGTCAACTGAATAAATCGCTACACTTGATGTTTCTAACATATCTTCAATTACCGCAACTGCATTGTAAAATATTTCTCCCGGCAGTACCGAGTCCAGTTGTTTTGTAGCATTATATATACGCCCAAAACTATTTCTGTAATTTACTATCTGATTACTATAGTTTTCCTTATTTTCCAAAACTTTTGCATATAATTCATTAAGATATATGTATTTTGTTTCAAGTATTCTTCTTTCTTCCTGACTGTCTTCTAACATATCTTCATATTTGTCTTTTGAATATCCTGCTATAGCCCCAGTCAGCATATATACAGCAAAAGGCAGCCAATTAACTATGTTATAAAACTGAATTTGCCAATTTCCATAATCACTACTATTATAAAAATAAGAAATACAAGCAACTATAGACGCAATAATTCCGCTCTTTAAGCCATACATCATTCCGGCAATAATTACGAAGAATAATCTAAAATCAACAAAACCAATAGTATTATTATCTCTAGTTTTATAAATTATTAATTCGCACACAATAAATAACACCAAAATCTCTATAAAACTAATTATTTTTGTTTTCCAACCTTGCTTATTGTTTGATTTCGTCTTTTTCTTTTTAGTAGAAACTTTATAATTTTCAATCCATTCATTAAAATAATTATCTGCCTTTTTTCTTGCAAACCAACCATATTTTTTCCTTAAATCAGTTTTTTCTGTCTGCCTTTCAACGCACACATCTCCATAAACTATTTTTTTATCTTTCCCTAACCTTTCAAATAAAATATGTAAAAAATCACTTATTGCGTAAACATTATTACCCGATAAAATGTATTTTATACATCCAGACTCTTCTTCTTCAAAAAAATGGCACAAAAATTCAGCAAGGTCGCTGTCAAAAAGCAAATCAATCTGTTGTTCTTTGGAATATACTATGTTAAACGTATCATCATTTTTCAAAATACATTCAAAATACGTTCCTATAGATTGTTCAGAAACTATATAAGGTACCTCTAAATCAAGCATCGAACCGCCTTTTTCTACATACCTTTCACACAATCTATCGCTGGCAACTTTAATTATTTCGTATTGACCCTTGTATTTTTCACTTATTACATTTGTAGGATTAATGTATATAAATTGTGTGCTTTCTCTCTTTTGACACAGGTCTATAACTTTTTCCAGATTTTCTATTTCTGAATAATTAACTGTCGTTATCGTATCTGATACATATATAACTTTATCAAAGGAAAAAGTCGTAAATAATCTGGCAAATTCGTCACTTTTTATATCAAATTCATAATTAGAAACATTATCTACACTATTTACCTCTGCTTTACCACCACATAATACAATTTTGTTTTTTTCTGCAATTACCTTAAAAAAATCCCTACTCAGACATTGAACATTTCCCACTATCAATATCTCCATTGTATCCCCCTCTTTCCTTTTGAAAACCTCTTTATTTATATGTTGCTTATTTTTTAACCAATTAAATTATATGCAGACAGACTTAAAATTATTACACAAATTTTTTCAATAACGCGAAACACACAATGAGAGTTTTTCAAATTACCGCAGCGCTCGTCAAAAACCTATGTAAACATAATTTTCTGTTCACGCAAAAAAAGAAAAACACGACCTATATTAGTTCGTGTTTTTCTTTCGTATCTTGATTAAATATTTCTTGTGTATTTTTTTAGCCAAGCTTTTTCTTCATCATTTAAATATGGAGATATTACTTCATACACTTCCTTATGATATGCATTTAATAATTCTCTTTCTTTCACGGACATTAATTCTGGATTAATAGCATCCAAATCAATTGGTGCAAATGTAATATTTTCGAAATACATAAATTGTCCATGCTCATTCTTAGTACCTTTTCGACATATCATCTCATTTTCAATTCGTATTCCATGACTTCCTTCAATATATACACCAGGCTCATCCGTAGTAATCATTCCCTCTTCAAGAACTGCATTCATTGCATTATCTTTCAAAAGCTTCCATCTGATTCCATTAGGTCCTTCATGAACATTTAATATATGACCTACACCATGACCCGTACCACATTTGTAATCTATATCCAAATCCCAAATTGGCTGACGTGCCAAAATATCAACATTAACACCTCTACAACCATATAAAAACTTTGCATTTAGTAGATTTAGCATTCCTCTGGTAACTGCTGTATAATGTGTTTTTTCTTC
The DNA here is from genome assembly GCA_964405075.1 of uncultured Lachnospiraceae bacterium. Taxonomy (GTDB): domain Bacteria; phylum Bacillota; class Clostridia; order Lachnospirales; family Lachnospiraceae; genus CAYOMP01. The sequence continues at coordinate 12,096 of CAYOMP010000013.1, read as the reverse complement.
CTCTGTCAACTCACCCAATGCAAAAGTTCTGGTAATATCTGTTGTACCTTCATAATATTGTCCACCAGAATCCACTAATAGCATTCCTTTTGGTTCTAACACAGCATTACTGTTCTCATCTGCACTATAATGCATCATAGCTGCATTCGCCTTATAAGCACTAATTGTATCAAAACTTAGTTCAATAAATCCTTCCTGTTCCTTTCTTAGTTCCTCTAAATAATCAGATGCACTAATCTCTGTCATTGGAATTTTTCCAATATTTTCTTTTAACCAATACATAAATTTAGTAACCGCTACACCATCTTTAATATGAGCTTTTTTAGTATTTTCAAGTTCTACCTCATTTTTTATAGCTTTAAATTCAGTAGATGGTGCATTTTTATCAACAATTTCCATTTTTATGCTAGAAAAGATTCTATAATTAATACATCCAGTGTCTACTAATACTTTTCCATCACTGCCCATATTCGCCACAAAATCATATATCTGGTCATATGGTAAAACATCTATATTATCCTTCTTTAATATCTCAGTAATATCTTTTCCAATTGCTTTTTCACTGGCAAAAATGTATGCCTTTTCCATAGTAATAACAGAAAAAGCTAACACTACCGGATTATATGCAATATCATTACCTCTAATATTATATATCCAGGCAATGTCATCAAGGGTTGCTACGATATGTGAATCTGCGTCATTTTCCTTCATTTTTTCTCGAATCATAGCTAATTTTTCAGAAACCGTTTTTCCCACATATTTGTCTTCTAATAAATATGCCGGTTCAGTAGATATTTCAGCTCTATCCGTCCAAATATCTCCTACCAAATCTAACTCACATATAATTGAAGCTTCTTTTTTCTCAGCTAAGGCAGCATATTCCTGACCATCATATGCATTAATAACTCGTGCATCAAATCCTAAAGTCATTCCCTTTTTCAGATTCTTCTCTATGTATTCTTTCACTGTAGGGACATTCTCTTCTCCCATTTTGAATAATTTAATTCCAGAACCCTCTAACTGTTGTTCAGCCTGAATAAAATATCTTCCATCAGCCCACAAACCAGCCTCATTAATGCCAACTACAACAGTTCCTGCTGAGCCTGTAAATCCAGATATCCAACTTCTACATTTAAAAAAATCGCCTACATATTCTGACATATGATAATCATCCGTAGGAATAATATAGATATCGATACCTCTATTTTTCATTAGATCTCTTAATTTTTCTAATCTGCTTTTAATCATTTTCATACTCCTTAATTCAGTATTCAAATAACCCTGTAACTATTTTTTATCCCTTTATTATTCTAGTACACCAAAATCAATATATCAAGTTTTTAATTTACAACAACATTTTACAATTTTACACAGAACACTTGTAATTTAGTTATAAGATAAATTTAAAAAACCTTCTACAGTGAACAATTTATTTTCAAACTGTCCACTGCAAAAGGAATTTTTAATAAAACATATATTATTCTTTTACACCACCAAGTGCAACACCTGCAATAATATACTTAGAAAGTATAAAGTATACTACTAAAATAGGAAGTACTGTAATAAGAAGTCCCATATAAATCATACCATAATCTGAACGAAACTGTTCACTTCTAAGAACCTGAACAAACATTGGTAATGTGTACTTAGTTGATGATGACAATATCATTGATGGAGTAAATAAGTTATTCCATGATGCAACGAAAGCAAATATTGCCTGAGTTGCCATAGCTGGCTTCATCAAAGGAGCTGCTATTGTGTTAAATGTTCTAAGCTCACCTGAACCATCTATTCTGGCAGCATCTACGATTTCAAGTGGCAATGCAGTTTTCATATACTGTCTCATAAAGAATACCGTTGAAGGAGCTGCTATTGCTGGTAAAATCAATGGAATATAAGTGTCATTTAAACCTAACTGAATCATAAATTTGTAGAAACCAATAATTGATACCTGTGTAGGAATCATCATAATTCCTAAAATGAATGACCATGCGAAGTTTCTAGCTTTGAATTTGTATACATATAAACCATATGCAGTCATTGTTGAAAAATAAATTGTAAAGAATGTTGAAGGTACAGCAATAACTAAACTGTTAAGCATAGCTTTCCAAACTGGTGTACCAACACTTGCTGCCTTTACTCCTAACTTTTGGAAGTTAGATATAAACTGACTACTTGGTATAAGTGATAGTCCTTGCTGAATTGATGCGCTATCTCTTGTTGAATTTATAATCATTATATAGAAAGGAAACACACTTAATAAACAAAGAATCACACAAATAACATTTCTAAATATTTTTGTCCTACGAATATTTTTTGATAAACTTTCCAATTTTTCATTTTTATTCTCATCTGTCATAACTGCCTGTGCACTCATTCATTAAGCCCCCTTTCTCTTATTATTCTGTTTTGTTTCTTTATCACCCATAAAGTTAAAGAAAATCAAGCTAATTACCATTGTTACAAGGAAAAGTACAACTGATGCCGCACCAGCTTTTCCATAGTCTTTACTTGTTAATGTAAGTTTTCTAATGTACATTGTAATTGTTGTTGAAGCAAAGTCCGGAAGACCATCTCCACCCTGATTGATGTTAAATAATGATGGAATATCATATAATTGTAAACCACCAATTGCTGATGTAACTAATACATATAATGTAATTGGTCTTAATAATGGCAATGTGATTTGTCTAAAAATCTGTTTACTAGTAGCCCCATCAACACGAGCAGCTTCAAACAAGCTTGGGTTAATACCTAAAATACCTGCTATTAATACAATCATTGTATTTCCATACCACATCCAGAACTGGATAAATGATATAAGTAACTGTGTTGGTAATTTATGTTGCATAAAATCATAATCAGCTGCAAGCACTCCCATATTTTTAAGCAGTTGAGTAACAGGTCCATTAATACTGAATAATGAATAGAACAATACTGCTAATGATGCTGCTGTAATTAAGTTAGGCATAAACATTGTTACCTTAAAAGCTCCCTGTGCTTTTAACTTAACTCTTGTATCAGTAAACCATGAAGCCAAAAGCAATGATAATGCTATCTGTGGTACAAAGTTTAAAACCCATATAAAAATAGTATTTTTAAGTGCTCTAATTGTATATGTATTCAAGAAATTATCTCCCGAACCAATAACAACATTCATATAGTTCTTAAATCCAGCAAAATTTGGACCAACTTCTTTAAGCCCTTTTGCATAGTATTCCATAAAACTCATCCATATAGTATATATCAATGGCCATAACTGAAATACTGCATATACAATAAAGAACGGTGCAATAAACAAGTAACCATATCTACCATACTCTACAGTTTTTCTTTTTTTCTGCTTTGGCAATTGTGTAGTCATATCTGCCATACTTCTTCATCTCCCTTTTATTTAGTTTAGATATTTTATAATTTCAAATTTACATCCACCTAATTTGGTATTATAAAATATCTAAACCGTGGATGCTTTGATAATAAGTTGCTTTTTTATTACTTTCCGTGCCAGTTATTTGCACGGAAAGTAATATATAGTCAATATAGTTTTAAATATCGGATTTTTTATTTCGTTATTTTTTATTTTCTATTTGTTTTCTTGTATTATCTAATACTATTCTGAAAGATATGGATATAAGTCAAGTACATATGCTTTAAAATCTGCAATTGCTGTATCTTTATCTTTTTCACCTGTTGTATATGCTGTAGTCTGTGCATCAAATGCATTTGTGATGTAGAAATCTTCACCACACATAGCTGGTAATTTAATTTCTTCAGCAAGTGGTGAGAAGTATGCTAAGAAATCCTGTCCTGCTAAGAAGTCATATTCTCCAACACCTTCTGCTGATAATTCAGTGATAGCCTGTTTGTTGTTTACATAGTCTAAAGAACCTTTACACATGTTTTTCATAATTTCAGTATCACAAGTACCCGCTTTCATGATAGCACCTGCAAGTTCTGTATCAGAACATCCTGCTGAAGCTGCTAACCAAGTACCACCCCAATAATAAGTCTGTGGACCAGCGCACATACCCCAGTCACCATATGTTCCTTCACCAACTTTTTCTCCACCACAGTTAGATTTTAATGACCAGTGTAAGAACCAAGTACATCCCATGAAAGCGAATGTATTGTCGCTTGACATATTTGAGCTCCATTCATCAGACCACTGAGTAGTATTGTTTGTTAAACCTTCATCATATAATGCTTTTGCATAATCCATGTAGTCTAACATAGTGTCATCAATTGTGATTTTTCCATCAGCATCATACCAAGCATTAGTTCTAGCAGCCTGATATACACGTTTAACGTCATCTACACCTGAGAATAATTTTGTTTCTCCGTTTGAATCTGCAACAATTTTCTTACCTGTTTCTAACATTGTATCCCAATCTTTGAAATATGCCTGTACTGCATCTGGATCATCTGTACCTAAATATTTTTTAGCAAGGCTTCTTCTATACATCATTGCACCTGGACATGCCTGCCATGATAAACCTTTAACAGTTCCATCAACTGTTGCAGCTTCAACTGTATATGGATACATATTAACCATATCAGCATCTGTGATTCCCAAATCACTTACAGGTAATGTATAATCACTATCTGTATATTTCTGCATATAGTCAAATTCCATAGCAAAAAGGTCTGGATACTGTGGATTTGATGGATCTTCTAAAATCGCATCAATTTTCTGCTGATAGAAGTCAGAACCTCCTGTATTTACGTATACAATTCTGTCAGCATATTCTGGATAAGCTTCTGTAAAGTACTTTAAAACATTGTTCTTAACATCTTCATTCCAACAGTAAACATAGAATGCATCCTCTGCATCAGTATTACCTGTAATAGTATTTTCTGGTAATGCTTCTTCTGTTGCCGCTGGTTCAGCAGCCTCTTCAGTTGTTTCTGTTGTTGCTTCTGTAGCTGTTTCCCCTGTTGTAGCAGTATTTGCTGTGTTACTTCCACCACAACCTGCTAACGATGCAGCTACCATTGATGTTGCTAATAACATTGCTAAAGCTTTTTTCTTCATTTTAATTCCTCCCATAATTTAATCTTTTATTTAACAGTAAATCAACCATTCCTTCCCAAAACAGTCAATCTACTAATTAACACATCCAACTGAATCACCTTCAAGTACTTCTCCTGAGACAATTATTCTCTCTATCACTGCACTTTTAGGCTTTTCAATCAACTCAATCAGTCTCTCAGCAGCTAACCTTCCCAATGTTGTTGTATCCTGTTTTAATGTTGTTAATCTAGGATTCAATACTTGTGAAAGTCTGATACCATCATATCCAGCTACTGATATATCTTCTGGAATTCTTAGTCCAGATTCTTTTATAGCATTAATTCCACCCATTGCCGAAAAATCATCAGGATAAATAATACATGTTGGTCTGTCTTCTAGTTCTAATAACTCTCTAGTTCTTTCGGCTGAAATATCTGGATTATGATAAATACCTTCCTTTACATATTCATCTCCAATTTTCAAACCTAATTTTTCAGTTGTTTTATAAAAACTACCCAGACGATTCTGTGTAACTGATGAATCAGCTCCGTGTATGTATGCTATCTTTCTGTGTCCCTTTGAATATATGTATTCAACCAGGTCTTTCATTCCTTTTATATTATCTGAAATAATTCCTACCCTATTATTAAATACATAATCAATAGTAACAACTGGTATTTCACTTCTCACCAGTTCAAGAACTTCCAAATCATGAAAATCTACACAAGCTATAACAACTCCATCTACCCCACGATATTTGCTATGTTCTAAATATGACATATTGTGAACAGTATTCCTACATATAAAAGTTATGTCATATCCACTCTTTTCAGCTGTAACCTTAAAGCTGTCAAGCACATGTGAGAAATATTCATGTGTTAATCCGCTTTGAGCTTCGTCCACAAACAAAACTCCTAAATTATATGTACGTTTTGTTTTTAAAGCTCTGGCAGATGAATTAGGAAAGTATCCCATTTCTTTTGCAACTTGCTTTATATGTTCCTTTGTAACTTCGCCAATATCACTGTGATCATTAAGTGCTTTACTGACTGTAGCCACTGATACACCACATTTCTCTGATATGTCCTTCATTGATACCATTTTGCTGTATCCCTCCGGTTTTGTAATTTGCTTAATCGTTTTCGTAAGTTAAATATACAACACTTTTTATAGTTTGGCAAGTATTTTTTTAATTTTTTTGTGCAAATTATTGTCTAGTTGCATTTTAAGCTAGATTTTATCGGTACTTTTTACTTATTTTTTTCCTGTTTAAGCTTAAAACAGCACTATATTTTTCTCAAAATAGACTCAATATTTAAGTTTCTACATATTAAATGCATGCAACCTTTTAGCATATTTGTATAAAAAATTCGTATTTTTAGTGTTTTTGTTATTGATTTATTAAGTTTTTTATAATATACTCGGCTTAGAGATACACTTTTTCTTTACTTAATCGTTTTCATTAACTTTTAATTATAGTTTATCTTGAAATGGAGATTTTTTATGAAATATGGATATTTTGATGACAAAAACAAAGAATACGTTATCTCAACACCAAAAACACCATTACCTTGGATTAATTATTTAGGATGCAATGATTTCTTTTCATTATATTCTAATACATGCGGTGGATACAGTTTTTACAAAGACGCTAAGTTATTACGTTTAACTCGTTACCGTTATAATAATGTACCAACTGATAACGGTGGAAAATATTATTATATCAACGATAATGGAACAATCTGGAATCCAGGTTGGCAGCCAGTTAAAACAGAGTTAGATTCATATGAATGTCACCACGGTATTGGATACACTCGTATCGTTTCCGAAAAAAATGGTTTAAAATCTAACTTAATCGCTTTCGTTCCTTTAAACGATAAATGCGAAATAAACAAATTAGAATTCACAAATAATTCTAATGAAGAAAAAACTTTCTCTGTATTCTCATATATCGAATTCTGTTTATGGAATGCAATGGATGATATGACAAACTTCCAGAGAAATTTAAGTATCGGCGAAGTCGAAGTAATCGATTCTACAATTTATCACAAAACTGAATATAGAGAACGTCGTAACCATTACGCTGTATATTCAGTAAATGCAGACGTTGAAGGTTTTGATACCAGCAGAGATGCTTTCTTAGGAGCTTATAGAGGAACTGATAATCCTCAGGCCGTAGAGAATAATAAGGCAACTAATTCAGTAGCCAGCGGCTGGTATCCTATCGGTTCTTTACAGAATAAGATTACTTTAAAACCTGGAGAATCTAAATCACTTATCTACGTTTTAGGATACATTGAAAATCCTGAAGAAGATAAATGGGAAGCTCCTAATGTAATTAATAAAGCACCAGCAACAAAACTATTAGATAAATTTAAGACTGATGCACAAGTTGAAGATGCTTTAGAAGAACTTACTACATACTGGAATAATTTACTTTCAAAATACACTGTCACTACTGATGATGAAAAACTTAACAGAATGGTTAACATCTGGAATCAGTATCAATGTATGGTTACTTTCAACATGTCTCGTTCTGCTTCTTACTATGAATCAGGAACCGGACGTGGAATGGGATTCAGAGACTCATGTCAGGATTTATTAGGTTTCGTACACCTTATTCCTGACCGTGCAAGAGAAAGAATTATTGATATTGCTTCTACTCAATTCGAAGATGGTAGTGCATATCACCAGTATCAGCCACTTACTAAAAAAGGAAATCTTGATGTTGGTAGCGGTTTCAATGATGATCCATTATGGTTAATAGCTTGTGTTTCTGCATATATCAGAGAAACAGGCGATACTACTATTTTGGATGAAATGGTACCATATGATAACGATGAAACAAAGGCAACTAGTCTTTTTGAACATTTAACACGTTCACTCAACTATACAATCAATCATTTAGGTCCTCACTCTCTTCCACTTATCGGTAGAGCCGACTGGAACGATTGTTTGAATTTAAACTGTTTCTCAAAAGAACCTGGCGAATCATTCCAGACAACTGGTCCTTCTGAAGGTCCTGTTGCCGAATCAGTATTTATAGCTGGTATGTTCGTAAGATACGGTAAGGAATATGCAGATATTTGTAATCTTATTGGCAAAACAGATGAAGCTAACAGAGCAATGAAAGCTGTTGAAGATATGAATGCCGCCATTCTAAAAGATGGTTGGGACGGAGAATGGTTCCTGAGAGCTTACGACGCTAACAGCGACAAGGTTGGTTCAAAAGAATGTGCCGAAGGTCAGATATATATTGAGCCACAAGGCTTCTGTGTTTTCGCTGGTGTAGGTGTCGAAAACGGTTTAGCTCAAAAAGCACTTGATTCAGTAAAAGAAAGACTAGAAACAAAATATGGCGTTATGATTTTACAACCAGCATATACTAAATATCACTTAAATCTTGGTGAAATCTCTTCATATCCACCTGGATATAAAGAAAATGCCGGTATTTTCTGCCACAACAATCCTTGGATTTCAATTGCAGAAACCGTTATCGGAAGAGGTAATAGAGCTTACGAAATTTACAAAAAAACATGTCCTGCTTACATTGAAGACATCAGTGAAATTCATAGAACTGAACCTTATGTATATTCACAGATGATTGCTGGTAGAGACGCAGTATTTCATGGAGAAGCTAAAAACAGCTGGTTAACTGGTACTGCCGCTTGGACTTTTGTAAATGTTTCTCAGTATATTTTAGGAATCCAGCCATCATTAAATGGATTAAAAGTTGATCCATGTATTCCAGAAGGTTTTGGTAATTTCAAACTTACTCGTGTATACAGAAATGCTACTTACAACATTACTGTTGAAAATCCAAACAATGTTCAAAAAGGAGTTTCAAAATTAATTGTAAATGGCATTGAACAGAATTCAAATGTAATCACACCTATTGACGGAACATCTACTTATGATGTTACTGTAGTAATGGGATAATTTAAACTTATATTATTCGTTACAGTTTTTGATATGTTCGTTTTAGATAATTCAGTATTGTTGTTTTTCTAAATTGTTTTCGTATTTCATATTTATAATATAAAAGCTATCGTTTCACTCTTTTCGAAACGATAGCTTTTTTGCGTCTGTTGTGTTTTTTCCTTGAGTGCATAAACTTAAATTTTCTATAAAATATGTTTATTATCATTGTATTTTTGCTAATTATAGCTTAAAATATGAGTAGATTTATGTACTTTTATGAAGAAATTGATCGTTATATTCTTCATATACACTATAAAAGTTATTTACACTAAAAATTATGGGGTGATATTAGTGATAGAAATTAATAAAATTTCTAATTTAACAGAAAGCACAACTTCAACAGCTGCTGCATCATCAACATCTAAAACCAAAGATTTTTCTTCCTTTTTAGGTGAAACTGCTACACTTGATGAGATTTTTCAAAAAGCAGCAAAAACATATGGTGTGGACGTCAATTTGTTAAAAGCAATAGGAAAACAGGAATCAAACTTTAATCCTGAAGCTGTGTCTCGTTGCGGAGCTCAAGGAGTTATGCAATTAATGCCTGCCACTGCATCTGAGCTGGGTGTCAGTGATGCTTTTAACCCAGAACAAAATATTATGGGTGGCTCTAAATACATCGCACAATTACTAAAAAAATACGATGGCAATGTAGCATACGCACTAGCCGCTTACAATGCTGGTAGCAATAACGTTGAGAAATATGGTGGTATTCCACCTTTTAAAGAAACTCAGGATTATGTAGTTAAGGTTATGGCTTATGCCGATACAGGAGTTGAGGTTCCAAATGATACCTATTCTACTACCCCTCGTTATAACGATACAGTAACAAATGAATACGGTTTACCTGACAAATTGTTGTCTGCTATGGAAGAATTAAGAGGATTATTTACATATGATGATTACATTAATTTCATCAATATATTCCTTAGTGAAAAAGATTCTTCCAAATCTGAAGAAGAAGAAAACCAAACAACAGCTTACTCAGCATTGAACCAGATTAACTACTCTCCTTCTGTATTGAATTTGCTAGCCGGAAAAACAACTTTCAATTTATAAAAGAAAACACAAGCTCTATAATGGCTTGTGTTTTTCTTTTTAATAAAAATAAACCAATTCTTCTTCTGGCTTAGTCGACATTTCTACTTCTTTAGCATACAGTACAAGGCCTTTGCCTCTGTATTCTTTTCTAAATTCATACTTAGCCTCTGCAGTAATTTCAATCCACTGTCTAGTCTGTAAATTCTCAACTTCTTTTCCTTTACACACAAAACCAATAAACTGAACATCATCAGCACAACATGTCATAGCATGTCTTCCTGGTACTATAACAGAAGTACTTCCCTTTGGTTTGAATACTATAGCTCTAAATTTCAATGTCTTATTAACGTATTTCTTAGGATTATCCATGGCATCCAAATACCAAATACCATAATCATCATCCTCAATTTCAATAACATCGGCATTCATATCAAATGGTAATAAATCCGTAGTATCATTCGGATCTATTCCTTCACCTTCAAAATACACTTGCGCTTTTCTATTAACCGCTTTAATACTTCTTCTATATGCTGCTCTATCATTAGCCTTTGTGCATCTGTTAAATATTACCATATCTGAGTCAGAATAGTGATTAACCAACATAGAACGCATATTACTCATATACATATCATATGTCTCACAATTAACCAACGTAATTATTTGAACGATTTCCCAATATTTAGGCATCTTCATTTGTAATAAACGCTGTGTATCCCACATTCCATTAAGCTCTATAAATACTCTTTCCGGTAAATGTTTAGCCATTAATCCTTCAAGATATTCTGTAGTAAGCTGCTCTTCTTCATCAACAACTTCCAACACTGCATTATCGACTTTCAATGTAGACTCATCTATTTCTTCCATTCCTTCTTCACACATGATAATCAATGATTTACTACCATTTGTGAAGTTTCTATCTCCTGCGGTATCCTTGATAAAAGTAGTTTTACCACTTTCTAAAAATCCTGTAAATAAATATACTGGTATTTCCATAGTTACTATTACACTACCTTTCTTATTTTAATCCAAATAAGCTTTCTATTTCATCTGTTTTTAATTCTGTACCAATTACACATAATTTACCAGTTACATCTGGTTCACCTGTTCTAATTTCATATTCACCCGGAACAAGGTCAAAATACCACCAGTTGCCATCTGTTGATGGAACAATACCCTTAGAACGTAAGATAACACCATATTCAGATGTTTCAGCCAATTTCTTAAGAACTGATTCTAACATATCTCTGTCATATTTCTTAGGTGTTTCTGTACCCCAGCTAGTGAATACATCATCTGCGTGATGATGATGGTGGTCGTGGTCATGATGATGTCCACAACAACATTCTTCTCCATCGTGATGATGATGGTGGTCATGTTCTTCGTGGTTATGATGATGTCCACAGCATTCCGCTTCTCCGTCATGGTGATGATGGTGGTCATGTTCTTCGTGATCATGATGTCCGCAGCAACATTCTTCTCCGTCATGATGATGGTGGTCATGTTCTTCGTGGTCATGATGTCCACAACAACATTCTTCTCCATCTTCGTGATGATGATGTTCATGTTCTTCATGGTCATGATGATGTCCACAACAACATTCTTCTCCATCTTCGTGATGATGCTCATGGTGGTGATGAGCTTCTTCCATAGCTTTTGCTACAAAATCGTTTTCTTTTTCCATCGCATCAAGGATAGCTTTTCCAGAAATCTTTGTCCATGGAGTTGTAATAACTGTGGCATTAGAATTCTTTTCTTTAATTAGAGCTACGCATTCTTCTAATTTTGCATCAGACATACTATCTGTTCTGCTAAGTACTACTGTTTTAGCATTTTCAATCTGATTGTTGAAAAATTCTCCAAAATTTTTCATAAACATTTTGCATTTGTTAGCATCTACAACTGTTGCCAAACTGTTAATAACAATATCGTGACTATCAATACCTTCAACAGCCTTAATAACGTCTGATAATTTACCAACACCAGATGGTTCAATAATAATTCTATCTGGAGAATATTTACTTAATACTTCTTTTAAAGCCGTTCCAAAATCACCAACTAAAGAA
>CAYOMP010000012.1:8061-38067 GCA_964405075.1 uncultured Lachnospiraceae bacterium | reverse complement strand
AATGATCCAAAAACTCTTCTACAACCTGATGATAAAATAATACTTCATGACGCAGTTTAGCTCTTCCCAGGTCTTCTTCATCGATAATTCTACAAACTTCAGACGAATACCACTTATCAAACAAATCTTGCGGATATGTCCTTACTTTGTTAACAATATTAGTCCATGCATTATTCTTCTCCCATAAAACATTAATTGTCTCAATGCTTGCAAGACGACCAATAGGATAAAAGCTCCCCTCTTTTTCCAAATGCTTTCCTGCCAATATCTCATCAATGTATTCCTGCATATTCGTTACAGAGAAATACATTGGCATAACATCAATTCCGTTAATATAAAATATATCTCCATATCCCCATACACCACCTGAACAGACTTCCATTTCAAGTTTATCAAATAAACCATCAAGGGATTTGTATAATGAAAGACGCCTATCAGGATTAGGTACATTTTTACATATGATAAACATATCTATATCACTCTTACCCTCGATAAGTGGGGCATTAATGTCTCCTGTCTGTCCAATTCCTAATATCTCATCACAATTTGAGATTTCTTCCACCAGCTTTAATTTAAAATCATTTGCATTCATTTAAGATGTCACCCCCCATTCAGCAAAACAAATCAATCATACATATCTTATCAGCATTTATTTCAAAATGTATCGGATTAATTTGGGAATCTTCCTTTTTCATCAAATAGCTCTTCGTAATTATAGAAATTGGAATTCACAAACTTCACAACTTATTAGTTATTTTATGGCAACAATTACTGAGAACTTTTGGTACGAATATACACATTTGATTATTTTAAATTTACTATCACAAAGCATTTTGATTTCTTCCTCAACAGAACATTCTTTATCTAACTTTCTCCGTTCTTTCCAAAGTTCTATGTCATGTTCACTCAATCCATTTTTTGTTAATTGATTTTCCCAATAAGAATCAAACCATTTATTTATTTCATCCCGCCCAGCACAAAACTGATCATAATTTACAAATACACCACCTTCCGGCAATTTATCATAAATTTGTGCAAATAATTTTTGTTTATCTTTATTCTCTAAATGATGAATTGATAAAGCGGAAATAATTACATCAAAATCAACGTTCGGAAGTTCTTTGGAATAATCTGATACTTGATAAGATATACTATCTATACCAGCAAATCTCTTACGGGCAACATCCAACATTTCATCTGCTATATCAACCAGTACATATTCCGCCGTTGGGCACTGCTGATACCAAAAATATGACAGTAGTCCCGTTCCGGCACCCAAATCTAAAACTCGTCTTGGTTTTTCAATATTAGAAACAATAAACTTTGTTGTATTTTCATAATAATCATTAAAACAAGGTATAAACTTTTTTCTATTGGCATCATATTCATGTGCCACAATATTGAATTGTTCTTTTATATTCATTTTTACTCTCCCCTTATTAAAAATCACACATACAACTTTTATTATATTCACTAAATCCAAACTTAGAATACAATCCTTGTGCATCAGCTGTCAACAAATGACCATGCAAGCCTTTTAACTTTTCTTCTTTGTTTGCAATTCTGTCAACGAGCCTTTTCCCCAAGCCTTTTCCTCTATATTTCTCATCAACTATTACATCACATAAATAGTACATTGTTGCATAATCTGTAACCACCCTGGCAAATGCAACCATTATATCTGTTTCCACATCAAATATAGCAAAACATAATGACTGTTCTACCGATTTTTTAATTGTTTCTATTGACCTATTATTTGCCCAATATGATTGTGCTAATAGATTCTTTATTTCCTCACAATGTTCTTTGATAATTTCATTGTCATCTATCATTCGACATTTTTCTTCAATTCCTACCATATTTCTTTCCCCTTATTAATTTCTTTCTATCTAACTCTATACCATTCTCCAGATGTAACATCTTTTTTCAAAGTCAACTCATATCCGCCATCTCCATGATACACATAGATTTCATTATCTTCTGGTTCCAGTTCTAAAACATACTCATTCTTTGCACCAATAGAGCTATTTAATCCTCCCCAAGCAGAGTAAAACTTCAAATAGTGAGGTTTTACTCCGCCACCTTCATCCTTATAACCTCTTACATATCCCATTGAAGAACCAACACCTGCTTTAAAAGTAATTTCACTTCCGTCTTCAGATACAACAAAATCATCCGTTATATATGCACTTGTTTGGATTGAGAAGCCCGATGCTATTACCATAAAGATAATAATACATAAAACAACCAGTATGATAATACCCACTTTTCTCTTCGTAAAAATCCCTCCACAACTTCTAATTGTCTTAACGCTTAAAATTGGGAGTTGTCTATTTGACTATTTCCAAACACTTATAGGTATATGTTATAAATGTTTCAATATTATTTAGTATTCCTTCTTTCAATTTAACGCTTGTGTTAATTGCAAGACTATATTGTTCCTTTGATATATCTTTTGCTAATAATGCCTCTTCTAGTTCATCCATATCGTCTTCGATAATAGTTCCATCTGGATATACAACTAAATCCAAGTACAAATCATCAAAATATGGAACACCATCTTTATCTATTCCTTTATCAGCTATCATATCTATATACCATAAAAGAATTTCATCCTTTTCATTTAGCATAGCAGTAATGCAATAAAAATCATTTTGTGGCAATATAGATAACCATTTTGATCCATTATCACAAACAGTAATATCCTCACCATTAAATTTCCATATCTGAGGCTCTGTTACTTTTTCTATATTTATAACTCCAACATATCCTTCAAAAAAATCTGTCGCTAAATTTTTTCCAATAATTGTTTTGCTCTTTATACATTTCCATTCATCATAGGACAATCTACTTCTCTTCATTACATATGACCCCCATAACTTCTAATTGTACATCTCAAGATAATTTAGAATCAATTTCATCTGACTTTTCAATAATCGTTTCTTCATATTGCGCAATAATTTCATCACGATTTTGTATCATTTGATTTAATACACTCTTTTCATCATTCATATATTTATATGGTTCAGTTCGTTTGAAGTACAAACCATATATTTTTAATAAAAAATTGTACTTTACCCCTGAATGTGCGAAGTATTTCATACTAGGTCTATTCATAGAACATATTAACTCTTTGTCAAATTTCTTGTACCATTTGTGTATCCCTTCATACAGCGGAACACTAGCCCAGCGTAATTCTTCATCTGGAAGTCCAGCTCTACTACACTTTATAGCATAGTCCATAAGAAAATTTTTAATATATACCAAATAAATCACAGATTTATGTCTCAAACAATATCCAAATTCTCCATGTAAATCATTTAATACACTTGAAATTTCCATAAGTGCTTCATAAGAATAACAGCACGCGGGTGTATATACTTTTTTACCAATATTCTCAGGAATTAATGAATCTTCATCCTCAGTAATACACAGGTTTTCATATTGCGATAGTATACGGATTTCTTCCCTTATTTTTGTAATTCCTTCGTACTTTCTTTTGGAAAGTTCGCTTGTAATTTTCAATTTTTCTGTATATCGTAATTTGAAATTACCCAAAAAATGAGTTAATAATGTAGTGGACAAAGCAACAAAAAAGGATATGGTTGCTGTTACAATTTCACTTTGATATGTAATAAAAATATCTTTCATACTAAATTTTTCTCCTCATTTAGCAAATCAATACATATACTATTAATTATATTTCATCAATGTACTCTACTTCATTCATAAATTAACATCCATCCACAAATTCTTATTTTTCTATCTCCCCATTTTGGGAGTTAATGACTTGTCCCTATCAATCAATTCTTTGCTCTATATTTTCTATAATAATAGTAACTATCGCTTACCATATTAGGCTGTTTATGACTTATCGGTGTTCGCTTTTCAAATAATTCAAAACCACTTTTCTCTGCAACTTTACACGAAGCAGCATTTGCACAGTCAATTGTTAATATCAAATAATCTAACGTTGATACGTCCATGCACCAATCAAACAATGCAACTAAACTTTCTGTTGCATACCCTTTTCTTTGATATTCTTCATCTATAAAATATGCCATTTCAACTTCATTCACAGTATCCTCAAGTCCCATTCCTACTACTCCAATTAGCAAATCATTCTCTTTTAGCGCAACAGCATATCTTTTACACTTATACATATCAGTAGATTCTTTTTGTGTCTGGTGCCAATTAATATACCCCTCAAAAGACTCTGGAGTTGAATGGTTTTCAGACCAGTCTCTCATATAACGCACAACATTCTCTTGCCATACAATTTTAAATAATTGCTGTTTATCTTTTTGCTCTAAGTCTCTTATTATCAGTCTTTCTGTTTCAATTCTCATACTAATTACACTCCCTCTCTCATTTGTTTTCCATTTTACCATAAAAGATTGAATGACACTACCTGGATTTCCTTTTCCTCTCTATTCTTTGAGTGCGGTAACTTCAAAATTCTTTCCCATCTCCATATTCCTTCAAAACTTCTTTATGTATAAAAAATAATTTTCATATTCCATAACAGACTGTCATACATACGTCAGCTCTTAATGAGCACTTGTGTGAATTTAGTACTGCTACGTATGTATCAAACGCAAGTGTGTCTGTATTGGAAATGAAAATTTTATTTATATCACAAACTTTAACTTTTCTATTTCTTTATCATCAATGATAACACAAAAATAAACTAACGTATATTTTTCATTAATAATATCTTCCTCCTAATCATTTCTTAAATCGTACAAATCCAAACTTTTTATTGCTTAAATATTATTTTTCTTCACTACTCATCATTTTCCTTTATTAAGCATATAATATACAAAAAAATCCAGGTAAATAATGAATAATAAAAACCTCCGCATTATGCAAGACAACATCGATAAAGGTAATCTTCAAATCAATGTACGAACAGAGGAAGGTTTTCGCCCTATAACTAATGCAAAAATAGCAATTTTTTATACTGGTAATCCGGTAAATCAATTAGAAGAACTCTCAACCAACAGAGATGGTTCCACCGAAAATGTTAGCTTAGATGCTCCACCTATTGAATATAGTTTGGAACCAAATCAAGAAATACAACCTTATTCTGAATATACCATTTATGTAACAGCAGAAGGATACGAACCTATAGACATTTCCGGTATTGAAATATTATCCAATACCAATGCTATCCAGGAAGTTAGAATGCGCCCTACAGCGCCAAACGAACTTGCTGACAATATAGTAATTCCTGCCCACACCTTATATGCTGAATATCCACCTAAAATTCCCGAAGCTGAAATTAAACCCTTAAATGAAACTGGTGAAATCGTTCTCAGTCGTGTAGTAGTACCTGAATATGTTATAGTTCATGATGGTGTCCCTAACGATTCTACTGCATCCGACTATTATGTTAAATACAAGGATTATATTAAAAATGTAGCCTCCAGTGAAATCTATGCTACTTGGCCTCAAAGCACAATCGAAGCGAATATTTGGGCTATTTTATCCTTTACATTAAACAGAGTATATACTGAATGGTACAGAAACCGTGGATATGATTTCACCATTACCTCTTCCACAGCATATGACCACAAATGGATATATGGAAGAAATATCTTTAACAATATTTCGGTTACAGTTGACAGAATATTTACTGACTTTTTGTCCCGCCCTAATGTAAGGCAACCTATTCTTACCCAATATTGTGATGGTAATCGTGTAACTTGTCCTAATTGGCTATCCCAATGGGGTTCTAAATATTTAGGTGATCAAGGCTATGCACCTATAGATATTATCAGATACTACTATGGTGACGATATGTATATCAATACCGGGGAAGAAATATCCGGAATACCTTCTTCATGGCCTGGATATGACTTAACAATTGGTAATACCGGCAATAAAGTTCGCCAACTACAGGAACAGTTAAATGTCATTGGGCAAACCTACTCCTCTATTCCATATATAGTAGCAGATGGGCAATTCGGGCAAAATACCGCCAATGCTGTTAGACAGTTCCAAAATGTATTTGGATTACCTGCTACTGGTATAGTAGATTATCCTACTTGGTATAAAATATCCGAGATATTCGTTGGAGTTAGTCGTATAGCCGAATAATCTGAATTTTTTTACTAACCTAAAAAATCCAAAAACATATGACAAATTATGAGAAACACGCTTTGAGAGTTTCGCGGCGCTCATCGAAAACTTATGTAAACATAATTTTCTCCTCGTTGCTGGCGCAAATCAAATATTCAAAATTATTTTTCTTAAAATGAATTGTATTTATAATTACTTGCAATCATTGTTTGACATAAACTCTCTATTCCTTTAAAATAAGCCTAGATTAAATGTTCATAACAATGTATTTTCTATATCATAGAAAAAGCAAACACTTTCCTATGGTAATTGTGTAAGTTCTTCCTATGGTATAAATAAATTTTGACAGTTTTTTAAGTCAAAATCACTTTTAAGCGAAAGGAGTTAGGACGTATTTTAATACCTCCTACAAAAAACTATGAGAAATATTAAATTAACATTAGAATACGATGGTAGTAGATATAGTGGATATCAGCGTTTAGGAAAAGGCGAATCTACTAACACTATCGAAAATAAATTATTAGAAATTATCAAAAAGATGACTAATGAAGACGCAGAAATTTTTTGTGGTTCCAGAACAGAGGTTGGAGTTCACGCATATGCACAAATATGTAACTTTAAGACAAATTGTGCTCTTAAATTATATGAAATAAAAAATTATTTTAACCGCTATCTTCCAATGGATATTGCAGTTATTGATGTGGAGGAAAAACCTGAACGTTTTCACTCTAGTCTTAATGCCAAGTCTAAGAAATATTTATATAGAATAGCTATTGGAGACGTTCCTAGTGTATTCGACAGAAAATACACTTACTATTCCTTTAAAAAACTGGATATTGATATAATGCGTGAAGCCGCAAAAGACTTAATTGGTAAACATGATTTCAAGTGTTTCTCAACAGTTAAAAAGAATAAATCAACTGTAAAAGAAATCTATGATATTGATATTTATGGTGATGACAAAGAAATCCAAATAACACTTCACGGAAATGACTTTCTTCATAATATGGCAAGAATGATAGTTGCTACATTAATTGATATTGGTAATGGTACCAGAAGTGTTGATTGTATTCCTAAGATTTTTGATGAAAATTCAGATGAAATCTCAAGTGCACCAGCAGACGCTAGTGGTATGTTCTTGTTGGAAGTTGAATATTAATTTTTCAGTTTGCCCCAAATCTTGAACATCTTCGCGCGAGTACGCAACCATTGCGAAGCATTTTTAATTCATAGGTGAACTTTCCCCGTATGAATTAATAAAGTACCGCATAGAATTTCACACTTCAACCGTTGAATTTCTATGCGGTACTTTGTTTTATTTCGACTTCATAACTGAACCAATAATTTTTGAAAAAAACTAATGGTGAAAGCACATCAAACACTTCCTTGAGACTTTCTTTAATTTATATCTAACAGTCTGCCTACTCTTCGTCTCCTAATTTAACCTCTGTCATCAGTTCTCTTGAAACAGTTGTTAAGCACTCCTCTAATGTAGCCAACTGCTCCTTAGTAAAAGTGTTTTCCATTCTACGAACCACCTCATGAATATACTTCTGACTCATATCATAATATTCATAATACTTATTAGTTACATGAAGATGATACTCTCTCTTATCAGTCTTTGACTGCACCTTCTCAATATATCCTTTCTGAATAAGACTGTTTACTTTATATGCAGCATTCGGGGAAGATACCTTAATAAAATTAGCAAATTCATTTACTGTTGGCTCCCCTAATGCATGAATAATTTCTACACAAAATGTTTCTACAGTAGTTAAAGATGTCTCCCTCGACTGTATCTGCTTAAATACCTTTTTGTAAAAATGCAGTTTAAATTTTAAATAAACATCAGAAAATGATTTTTCTAACATTGTTTCCTCCTATATATCTCTTTATCATATGTTTCCCTATTTCACTATATTCTACTACATATTAACAAAAACTAACCGTATTTTCCATAGGTAAATTATTTTATATTTCATATTGAAATACAATAATTGCATATATGTTTATCTTTTAACTACTTATCAACAATAGCAAATGATATTTCTGCTGATACTGCAACCTTCCCATTAACTGTAGCCAACGCCTTACCAAAGCCTACATTTCCTTTTCTGGCAGTT
Source organism: uncultured Lachnospiraceae bacterium (assembly GCA_964405075.1). Classification (GTDB taxonomy): domain Bacteria; phylum Bacillota; class Clostridia; order Lachnospirales; family Lachnospiraceae; genus CAYOMP01. The sequence goes on along the minus strand of CAYOMP010000012.1, from coordinate 29,860 downwards.
AGTTCACAAGACATTTCCAATACATCTCCAGGCATTACAGGAGTTCTAAATCTGGCATTTTTAATGCCTCCAAAGAAAATAACCTTACCCCTGTTTTCTTCTTCAACTAAGCATGCAATGGCTCCTACCTGTGCCAAAGCTTCAATAATAAGCACTCCCGGCATTACATGCTTACCAGGAAAATGTCCCATAAACTGCATTTCATTAGCTGATACACACTTAATGCCCTTAGCCCATTTTCCCTCTTCATAATCCGTAATTTTGTCTACTAATAAAAATGGATATCTATGTGGTAATATTTCTTCTATTTGATTAGAAGTTAATACTTTTCCTTCTCTTTCTTCTGACATATTTTTTCCTCTATTCTTTTTACAACTTAATCTATATAATAACTTTACTCAAAAAACTTAAACATAATTGTTACGTATCCTATTACATGAACTTTTTCACAATTATACATGCATTGTGACCACCAAATCCTAATGAATTAGACATTGCATATTCTATATCTACCTTTCTGCCTTCATTAGGAACTATATCAAGGTCGCACTCTTCATCATATTCTTTGTAATTAATAGTAGCTGGTACGAATCCATTTTTTACAGCTAGTGTAGAGAAAATTGCCTCTACTGCTCCTGCTGCCCCTAACATGTGTCCTGTCATTGATTTAGTTGAACTAACCATTAATTTATCAGCATGCTCTCCAAATGCTGTATGAATGGCTTTAGTTTCCCCTGCATCATTTAAATGTGTAGATGTTCCATGGGCATTTATATAGTCAATATCTTCTAACTTAATTCCTGCATCATTTACAGCCATCTCCATACACTTAGCTGCACTACTGCCATCAGGACATGGTGCTGTCATATGATATGCATCGCATGTTGCTCCATAACCTACAATCTCTCCAAGTATATTGGCTTGACGTGCTTTGGCATGCTCATATTCTTCCAATAATAAGATTCCTGCACCTTCACCCATTACAAAACCATTTCTTTCTTTATCAAATGGAATAGATGCTCGGTTAGGGTCCGTTGCCTGAGATAATGCTTTCATTGACGCAAATCCACCAATTCCTAATTCTGTAATTGTGCTTTCTGCACCACCACAAAGCATAGCATCTGCATATCCGTCTCTGATATAATGGAATGCATCCCCGATTGCATTAGTACTACTAGCACAAGCTGTAACTACACAACTACACATTCCTTTAAAATTATGTTTAATTGCTACCTGTCCTGCTGCCATATTTGTAATAGATAATGGTACAAAAAATGGTGATATTTTTTCAAAGCCTCTATTCAATCCCCTGGTATGCTCCGCTTCAATAGTAGCCAATCCTCCTATTCCGCTAGATACAATTACACCAAATCTTTCCGGGTTTTCTTCACTGGAAATACCAGACATTTTTACTGCTTCATCTGCTGCAATTACTGCTAACTGAATATATCTGTCCATTCTTCTGGCTTCTTTTTTGTCTATATAATCTTCTATATTCAAATCACGAATCTGTCCTGCTAACTTAGTGTTAAAGTTAGTAGTGTCAAAACAATCAATTGGTGAAATACCACATTTACCATTTTGACAATTCTCCCACGCTTCTTCTACATTCCTTCCAATAGGATTAACTGTTCCCATTCCAGTAATTACTACTCTTCTCTTCATTGCCTTCTCCTCTACATTGCCATTCCGCCATCTACGCATATTACATTTCCTGTAATATAATTAGCTTGTTCCGATACTAAAAATGCTACTGCATTTGCCACATCTTCCGGCTTTCCTAATCGTTTCATTGTAATGTTTTCTTCATATTGTTTAATTAGATTATCTGATAGCTTTTTAGTCATATCTGTTTCTATAAAACCTGGTGCTACTACATTTACGGTTATTCCACGTTTTCCTACTTCTTTTGCCACCGATTTTGAAAAACCAATAACACCTGCCTTACTTGCTGAGTAATTAGCCTGCCCGGCATTACCACCTAATCCAACAATGCTGCTAATATTTACTATTTTCCCACTTCTTTGTGATATCATCATTTTAGTAGCCTGCTTGGTACAAAGGAAGGTTCCCTTCAAATTAGTGTCAATTACATCATCAAAGTCATCTTCTGACATTTTAATAATCAATGTATCTCTGGTAATGCCTGCATTATTTACCAAAATATCAATTTGCCCGTAGTTTTCTTTTATATATTCAAAGAGCTTTTCTACCTCTTCGCTATTGGCTACATTCGTCTTAATAGCTACTGCCTCTACACCATATCCTTTACATATGGCAACTGTTTCATTGGCACTTGCTTCATTCCCGGAAAAACATGTAACAATATTTGCTCCCTGCTTAGCTAATTCTACACAGATAGCTCTTCCAATTCCTCTTCCCCCACCTGTCACTAATGCCACCTTTTCTTTCAAATTATTCATCTTTACCTCCATTTAGAATGTCACAAACCTTTTCAAAATCCTCAACAGTATCTATTGAATAGCATTTTATATCCTTATCTGTTTTCGCCACAAATTTACTAAGTGCTTTTCCCGGACCTATTTCAATAATGGTGTCTATGCCCTTTTCCCTCATATACTTAATAGAGTCTTCGAAATACACACTACTTTGAACCTGAATCTTTAGCATTTCCTCTACTGTTTTATCTTCCAGTTCTTTTGCTGTGGCATTAAATATTACTGGAATTTGCATCTTACCAGTACTTTCACTAGTCAATCTCTCATATAACTTATCTCCAGCTGGTGCCATCAATCTAGTGTGAAACGGACCGCTAACCTTTAGTGGAACTACCCTCTTAACTCCCATTTCTTTTAATATTTCTCCTGCCATATCTACTGCATGTGCATCTCCGGATAAAACTATCTGTCCAGGGCAATTGAAATTAGCTACCGATACCACACTGTCTGTGTCATTTTGCTCAATTAACATATCCTGTACTCTTTTACAGGCTGTTTCTACTGTTTCTCTATTGGCACCTAATACAGCCAACATCTTCGCTTCTCTTCCCTTTGCAGCTTCCTGCATTGCATTTCCTCTAAATTGAGCAATGGATATTACTTGATTTTCGCTAAAATACCCTGATGCATAAAGTGCTGAATACTCTCCAAGACTTAGTCCACATACCATTTCCGGTTTGAAACCTTTTTCGAATAATAGTTTCGTAACACCTACTGCATAAGCCACCATACAGCATTGAGTATATTGAGTTTGATTCAACATCTCCTCAGGACCATTAAAACTACATTCCTTTAAGTCAAAATCCACTTTATTTTCATCTATTACCTGCTTATATGTTACATACTTATCATAGAAATCTTTACCCATTCCTACTCTCTGACTACCCTGACCTGCATATATAAACGCTAATCTCATTTTATTCCTCCACACCTGTCACTAACTCATTCATTAGTGCCTTAACTGTTGTCATTTTATTTATCTTACCTACATTGGCTCCGCAAAAAAACAATCCTTCTTCCACATTTCCCTTTGCTGCTTCTATTAATGCCTTAGTTATGCAATAAGGAGTATTAGTCGGATTGCAAGGCACTAAGCAATTCGCGCACTTATTAACTTTAATGTTGCCTTCCTTTGCCACTCGTTTCACCAATGGGGTATTTAATGCCCTTCCCGGCATTCCCACCGGACTTTTTGTAATGCATATATTCTCTTCTTTTGCAGCAATTATTACATCCTTATAACCTTCATCTGCATCACACTCTTTGGTTGCTATGAATCTGGTAGCAACCTGTATTCCTGCTGCTCCCAATCCTTGATAATGGACTAAATCCTCGTGATTAAACATTCCGCCTGCCATAAATATTGGAATATCCTTATTATATTTCTCTCTATATGTTCTCAACTCACTACTAACTTCTTTTAGCAATTCTTCGTTATGCTTAGCTGTATTATTTATCAATTCTTCATAAGAAAATCCTAAATGTCCACCAGCCTTTGCTCCCTCTACTACAACAAAATCCGGTGTTGTTTCGTATCTTTTATCCCAGTATTTACAAATTGTCATAATACTTCTGCCACCTGATACTATAGGTGCTAATAAAACATTACTTCCCTTAACATACTCTGGCAGTTTAAGGGGTAATCCTGCACCTGATATAATAGCGTCTATCCCAGATTTAACAGCTGTTTTTACCATATTTTCGTATTCTGTAGTAGCAACCATTGCATTAATGGCTATCAAACCAGCCTTACCGCATTTTTCCTTAGCTTTATTAAAAATAGTTTTTGCCTTTTTTATTTCTTCAATTAATCCCTCTTCGTTGCATTTTCTTGGATTTTTCCAGAAATCACTCTTTCTATATCCAGGATTGGCTGTGGATATTACTCCCATTCCTCCACAACCAGCCACTGCTCCTGCAAGATTTCCCAAAGATATTCCTACTCCCATTCCACCTTGAATGATAGGATATTCCATTTCTTTATTTCCAATCTTAATCATTTAAATACCTTCTCTTTGTAATTCATCTAAACAATTAACCGCATTTTTATATAAATTCTCGAAAATATCTGCTAAAGGCTCAATTTTTTCTAACTGACCACTAACCTGACCAGCCATTACTGAACCCATTTCCATATCTCCTTCTACTACTGCACGTCTTAGGGCTCCTAATGTGAATTTTTCTAACTCCAGCTTATCAACTCTCTCTGCTTCCATCTTCACATATTGTCTGCTAAGCTTATTTTTCAATATTCTAACTGGTGTCCCTACACTTCTACCTGTAACCACAGTCTGATTATCTCTAGCTTTAAGTAAGGCCTGCTTATAATTATCATGTATTGGACATTCCTCACTTACTAAAAGGCAAGTCCCTACCTGAACTCCTACTGCTCCTAATGCTAATGCTGCCAATAACTGACCTCCATTAGCGATTCCACCTGCTGCTATTACCGGAATATTTACATTTTGAACAACCTGTGGAACTAATGCCATAGTTGTCATTTCTCCTACATGGCCACCACTTTCTCCGCCTTCTGCAATTATTCCGTCTGCTCCCTCTTTTTCCATTTTTTTCGCCAAAGCTACACTTGCAACTACCGGATATACTTTACATCCCGCTTCTTTCCACATAGCCATATATTTTCCCGGATTTCCTGCTCCTGTTGTTACTACTTGGATTTTCTCTTCTGCAATAACCTTGGCAATGTTATCTGAATCAGGATTCATTAACATTACATTTACCCCAAATGTTTTGTCTGTATTAGCTCTGCACTTATGTATTTCCTCTCGTAACTTATCAGCTGTCATTCCACCTGATGCAATAATTCCAAGCCCACCAGCATTAGCTACTGCCGCTGCAAACTCTCCCGTAGCAATATTTGCCATAGCTCCCTGTATAATAGGATATTTAATATTCAAAATCTTATTTAATCTCATTATCTTACCTCTCTACCACTCTAAATAAACACTTCCCCATGTAAGTCCTGCACCAAATCCAACACACAATATTTTCATTCCTGATTTTAGCATCCCCTTTTGACTCATTTCACTAAGTGCTATAGGAATGCTGGCCGCTGATGTATTTCCATATTCACTGACATTCATATAGAATTTTTCTAACGGTTGCTTCATTGTCTTTGCTACATATTCGATAATTCTCATATTTGCCTGATGACACACAATATAATCAATATCTTCAATGCTTAAATTACCCTTATTTAAAATGTCTCTAATACATTCCGGTATCTTCTTAACTGCAAATCTGAATACTTGATTTCCTTCCATTCTAAGGCACTGGTCTGTCTCACGCTCATTATTGCAATACAACAATTCCTTATTCCCTGATGCTCCAAGTAGTGCTATAAATTCCTTCTCATCAGAAATTTCTACAACTGCTGCACCTGCACCATCTCCAAAAAGAATACAAGTGGAACGATCCTTCATATCTAAGAATTTAGATATTGTTTCACTACCTACTATTAGTCCATATTTTTTCTCACCAGCCATTAACATTCCCCTGACTGCCTGCAAGCCATATATAAATCCTGAACATGCTGCGCTCAAATCAAAACATGGAATATCTTCTCTTAAACCTAGTTCAGACTGTAATAAACAGGCTAAAGCTGGAAACTTGTAGTCACTGGTAAATGTTGCCACCACACATATATCTATGTCTTCTCTACTTACCCCCGAATTTTCAATAGCCATTTTTGCAGCTTCAGATGCTATATCAAGATTTGTCTCCTCTTCTACAAAATGTCTGGTTTTAATACCTGTCCTAGTGGTTATCCACTCATCATTTGTATCTACAATCTGTGATAAATCATCATTTGTTATAATGTGCTTGGGAGCATAATGCCCCACACCTCTAATCTTTAATCCACTAACTTGATTCATGATTTTCTCCTATCTGTTATACCCCCAAAAAACACCATCAATATTTCTAAACTTGTCGTATCGATTCTTGGCTATTTCTTTAGAACTCATTTTTTTATACTTTATAAGTTCATTTAATAATATCTTATCTAATCTCTTCATAACCACTTCTGTATTATTCCATATACCATCTTCAGGTTCTGCTACAATTTCATCAATAACTCCAAATCTTTTCAAATCCTTAGAGGTTAATCTCATAATATCAGCCGCTTCATCTGCTCTAGCGGAATCTTTCCAAAGAATTGATGCAAAGCCTTCAGGCGATAATATGGAATATATTGCATTTTCCAACATTATTACTGTGTTAGCTACACCAATTGCCAAGGCTCCACCTGAACTGCCCTCTCCGGTCACTACTGCAATTACCGGTACTGTCAATGTACTCATAAAAGCCAGATTATCTGCAATAGCCTTGCTCTGTCCGTTACTTTCAGCTTCTATTCCGGGATAAGCCCCCGGCGTGTCTATAAATGTAATGATTGGCCTGCCAAATTTCTCCGCCTGCTCCATAATTCTTCTGGCTTTTCTATATCCTTGTGGATTAGGCATTCCAAAATTACATTCAATATTTTCATTTATATCTCTACCCTTGCAATGACCTATAACTGTCACCGGCAAACCTTTAAACATTGCAATTCCACCTAAGATACTCTTATCATCCGATGATAAAAAGTCTCCTTTTTGTTCAAAAAAATCCTCAAAAAGATATTCTATATAATCCCACACCTTAGGTCTTCTAACATCTCTTGCAATTTTAACTATTTCCCCTGCCTTCATTTAACTTAGCTCCTTTTTTATGAAGTCGTAATATTTGACTTATACAGCTTCTCATTTCTTCCCTTGGCACTACTTTATCCAAGAAACCATGCTCTAACAAATATTCTGCCCTTTGAAAGCCTTCCGGCAATTCTTCCTTAATAGTCTGTTTTATTACCCTTGGTCCCGCAAATCCTATTAATGCCTTAGGTTCTGCCAGCATAATATCTCCTAAAAATGCGAAACTGGCACTTACTCCACCTGTTGTTGGATGGGTAAGGTAACTTATATATAAACCACCTTCGGATTTAAATTTTTCTATTGCTGCTGATGTTTTTGCCATTTGCATAAGGGACATTATACCTTCTTGCATTCTGGCTCCACCACTAGCTGAAAATATTAATAGTGGTAATTTCTTTTTCCTGGCAGTTTCAATAGCAACTGTTATCATTTCTCCTACTATCATTCCCATACTTCCCATTAGAAAGGCTGGACTTAGCACTGCTACTACAAGACTTTCTCCGTCTACTTTAGCTGTTCCCATGGTCACTCCCTCAGATAATCCCGTCTTATCCTGACACTGTCTAATCTTTTCTTCGTACTCTGGAAAATCAAGAGGATTAATAAAATCCTTATCAAATTTGACAGGCTTAAAGGATCCGGTATCCACTAGCATTTTCAACCTACGTCTATTAGATACTCCAAAATGATGGTTACATATTGGGCATACATACTTATTTTCCTTAATATCATCCTTAAGTAACTTAGTTTCACAATTAGGACATTCTCTAAAAATATCCTCTTCTCGTATGTCTATATTAGTGTTTACTTCTTTACCTCTATGTTTTTTATATAGCTTTACTGTTCTTCTTTTATTACTAAATGCTTGATTCACTGTCTGCACCCTCATCCCATTTCAATATCTCTTCTATATGATTTTCTAAAAACCCTGTATTATAATTTCCCTTGATAAAGTCCGGATGATACAAAAGTAAATAGCTAAATTCTGCATTAGTTATTACTCCTTCTATTACCAGTTCCTCTAAGGCTCTTCTCATTCTCCTGATAGCATCAAGGCGAGTATTTCCTTTTACAATAATCTTGGCAAGCATCGAATCATAAAATGGTAAAATTTCATAGCCATTATAAAGAAATGAATCTACCCTGGTATCATATCCTCCCGGAAAATGTAAAAAACTTATTTTCCCTGCAGAGGGCATAAAATTTTGCTTAGGATTCTCTGCATTAATTCGACATTCAATAACGTGTCCTTGTAATTTAACATCGGACTGTTTAATATTTAACTCCAATCCTGCTGCCACCCTTATCTGTTCTGCTATCAAGTTAATTCCTGTAACCATTTCGCTAACAGGATGTTCCACCTGTATTCTGGTATTCATTTCGATAAAATAGAAATTCATATCCTTATCCAGAATAAATTCAACGGTTCCGGCATTAGTGTATCCGGCTACCTTAGCTGCCTTAACTGCTGCATTCCCCATTTTTCCCCTTAACTCATCATCCAATGCCATGGCTGGACTCTCCTCAAGCAGCTTCTGATTTCGTCTTTGCATTGAACAATCTCTTTCTCCAAGATGAATTACATTTCCATGCTCATCAGCAAGAATTTGAAATTCTATATGTCTTGGATTAATAATCAGTTTTTCAATATACATTTCATCCTTACCAAAGCAGTTCTTTGATTCTGCCTTTGCTTCCAAATAATCGTGGATAAAATTCTTCTCCTCAAATACTTTTCGCATACCACGACCACCACCGCCGGCTGATGCCTTAATCAATACAGGAAACCCTATACTTTTAGCAATCTCCAGTGCATGGTTTTCATCCCTTATTTCTCCTTGGTATCCCGGCACCACCGGAATATCATTTTCTATCATTAGCTTTCTGGCTGTAGCCTTATCACCTAATGCATCAATAACCTCTGCTTTTGGACCAATGAATTTAATACCACTCTTTTCACAAACAGATGCAAATTTGCTGTTTTCGGATAAAAATCCGTATCCCGGATGAATAGCTTCACATTTATAATTTATAGCTGCCGACATTATGTTAACCATATTCAAATAACTCTTTGAAGGCTTATTATCCCCAATACAAACTGCCTCCGTAGCTAATTGAACATGTAAACTATCTGCATCGGCCTTAGAATACACCGCAACCGTCTCAATATTCAATTCTCGACAAGCACGTATTATTCGAACAGCTATCTCCCCTCTATTTGCAATTAATATTCTTTTAAACATATACCCTCTATCCTTTACTCGATAACAAATAATGGCTTGTTAAACTCTACAACCTCTTCATTCATTACAAGACATTTTTTTATTACTCCATTTTTTGGTGCTGTAACCTCACTCATCATCTTCATAGCTTCTAATAAGCACAATACATCACCTTTCTTTACCACCGAACCTTCAACAACATAAGGTTCCTTGTCTTCAGCCGGTGCTGAGTAAAATGTCCCCACAATAGGAGAACGTACCAGATTTTCCTCTTTTATTTTTTCTACTTCATCTACAGTATTCTCTATATTATCTTTTATGTTGTTTTCAACTTTTGATTCTGCTACATTATTAGCATTTGCAAAATTAACAATATTGCTTTTTGCATTCAATCCACTTGATTTACTTGCTTCAAGTTCATCATTTACCTTGGAATTTTCATCTGTTTTATTAGTTCTGACACTTGTATCATATGTATCAATACTATTTAATCTATTATTAGAAATATCTCTATAATCTTCTGACAAACGCTGATTAATTACAGCCTTTTCCTTTTCTAACCTAATCTCATACTCGGATGTTTTTAATTCCATTCTTTCTATATTTGCTGTTCCAAATATATTCATTATTTCTAAGATTTCCTGTTGGTTCATTTACTTTTCCATCCCTTCTTCTCAGAAAATATATATTCTTAAAGTACATTTACACTTTATTATGCATTTCACTTTTTAACCCATTACATTTATATTTACTGTTATATTTGTAAATTTTAAGGAAACATTTTGTATATTGCATTTAAAAATCTAAGCAACTTTGTTAAATGTTTCCTTAATGATATTTACAAACAATCTTATTTATTTTCTTCTACATAGTTAACAATATCAGATACTAATTTCATTTCTGCCATCTTTTCATCTGGAATAGATATTCCACATTTTTCTTCAAGTGCAAGATTTAACTCAACTGCATCTAAGGAATCTGCATTTAAATCATCATATAAATCAGCCTCCATAGTTACCTGATCAGCAGAACAGTTAATAGTATCAACAATAATTGCTTTAATTTCTTCAAACATTTTAGATCCTCCCGAATTTGTTTTAAATTATTTAGTTAAATTTTTTTAGCTAAATTCTTTAAACAAGTTACTATAGATTTTCCCCTGTGTCAATCTTATCTCTTTTCTACTTTACAAATTCATCAAAATTGTAACGCAAAAAATCCACATTTGATTTATCCAGTAAAAAGACAAAAAGGAGTGCCGCTCCATAAATAATTAAAAATCATTTATTTTGCGACATTCCTTTTATAAACTTATTTTGCTTTAACTGTAATTTTAAACTTAACTGATTTCTTACTGCCATCTTTTGCAGTAGCTGTTATAGTTACTTTTCCAGCCTTTTTAGCTGTTACAACACCCTTAGAACTTACTGTTGCAATCTTTTTATTTGAAGATTTCCATGTAACCTTCTGGTTGTTAGCAGTAACAGGTGACACTGTCAAAGTTAATTTCTGTTTATCTTTAACTTTCATTGTCTTTTTGCCTGCAATTTTTAATTTACTTACCTTTACTACTGCCTTTTTAGCTTTTAATGTAACTGTTGCTTTCTTTCCGTCAGCAGTTTTTGCTGTAATCTTAACAGTTCCTGTTTTAAGCATTTTTACTTTTCCTGATTTGCTTACAGTTGCAATCTTTTTATTTGAAGTTGACCACGTTACTTTTGCATTTTCTGATGCAACTGTTGTAGGTGATACAACTGCTTTTAATGTGTATGATTTTCCTTTTGTAACAGGTAAACTCTTTCCTGAAACCTTAGTTCCCTTTAATGTTATACTTACACTGTCTGATTTCTGACTTACTGTAACTGTACAGTTAGCTTCCTTTTCTCCTGCTTTTGCAGTAATTGTTGCTGTTCCGTTTCCTTTAGCTGTAACCACACCATTGTTTACAACTGCTACAGCTTCATTAGATGAAGACCATTTTACTGACTTATCAGTAGCATTTGAAGGATCTACTGTAGCTGTAAGTGTTTCTGTTGCACCAATTGTATTAAAGCTTACTGATGTTTTGTTTAATGCTATTGATGTAACTTTTACTGTACTATTATTATCGTTATTATTATTGTTATTATTATTGTCGCTATTGTTGTTGCTATTATTGTCATTATCATTGTTATTATTATCTGTAGAATCCTGAGCACGATTTATCTCAAATGTATAGTATTCGTAATTAGTTCCATCCTTTGAACCAACAGTAATAATAATTGTATTCAGTCCTTCTATTAAGCTAATATTTTCTAAATCATTAATATTAACTCCATTTACAACAGTTTCTAATGTGCAATATTCATTAGCTTTCTCACATAAGATACTAACTTTTTCCACACTATTGGCAACATTAGCCGAATATTCTGTAACCGCTTTATTAAACTCTGGTGAATAATCCACATTTGATATAACTACAGAATTTAAGTACGCCTCAACATCCGGATCCTGTTTTGTAATCTTCAATGTATAATCTTTTATGTTGATTCCATCCTCTGCTGTTACCTTTATATTAATTACATTTTCACCTACTTCTAATGGCACTTTAGCAGCTGTATCCTTCGTTGCTACTACTCCATTAACTGTCACTGAACCAAATCCAGCAAATGCTTTTACATTAATGCTATCTTTTGTTGACTCAACAGCTTCATTTACAACATATTCAGTATCGGATTTTTGTACAACTTCCATATCTTCAACATCTAATGTTAATAATTCTGCTTTATTATAATCATATGGTGCACCTTGACATATTCTAAAATAGTCAATATTTAATTCTCCGACATTACTACCATTAATAAAGAACATGAAATAGTCTAAATTAGTTATAGTTCTAAGTGGTTGATTTGATAATACAGGTGTTTCCATATCATCAATATAAAAATCAAATGTACCAGTATCAATATTGGCTACATTTCTAATTACATACCACTGCCCTGCTTCAAATGTTTTCGCCGTTACAGTACTACTACTACCTGTTTTGTTATGAGTTATAATGTTCCCTTTTGAAAAAGCGAATGTTGCTGCCGGATTTTTACTACTAGTTGGATCTCCACTAATCAAGAAACTATCTCCATTATACGAATACATTCCAAGCTGATCAGCTGTGGATGTATTTGAAGACTCTCGCATAACTCTGGCTTCAATAGTTACTGTTCCTGATAAATCGAATGCATTTTTATTAAAGAATGCTAATGAAGATTTAGTTGTTCCAGTCTTTTCTAAATGTAGATATTTATTTCCTTCTATTGCTTCATCTTCTACTATTTCTGCAATTCTTATAGAATTATCTGCGTTATATATTGTCCAATCATCATTTCCATCAAATGCACCTGTTGCACAATCATCAAATGTAATATTACCTACATAAACTGTCGAACCAATATCCTTTGACATTACAATTTCAACTACAGTTGTGTTAGCAGGTCTTACTATAACATTTTCTTTATCTATAGTTACATATCCATTTTTTTCTACTGAAATTGTATATCCATCACTTAAATTGACTGCTACACCAGCAAATGTAAATGCTCCACTACCATCTGTAGTAGTTTCTGTAACAACACTTAAATCTGTTCCTAATAATTTAACTGTAGCACCAGCTATTGTTCCTGATGAATTTTTAACTATACCACTAATATTACCAATACTTGAAGTACTTTCTCCTAATGTCAAATCTACAGTTTTTACTCTTTTAGACTCAATATCGACATTTATAGGCGTTCCATCATTATATTCTGACATTGAAGCTACTAAACTATATGTTCCAGGTGTTATATTATCAAATACATAATATGCACTATCATCTGCTGTTACTGTCTGTTCTCCTAATTTTACCGATGCTCCAGGTATTTTGTAACCATACTCGTCATATACATATCCATGTACACTTCCAACACCTTCAACACCCTGATATTCAAATACTCCAATATCTACATTATCCACAGGTGTTGTATTACCATAAATGTCTGTATCACCAAATACCGCTGTTGAAAATATATATCCTGCATCACTAAGTGTATCATCAACATTTTTACCTGAATTAATAAGTGGTGATGTTGCAGCTAATTGTAAATCATTAATATCGTTAGTTGATAAATCTCCTACAAATTCTGGATTTTGGCAAATAGCCTTTTCATCTTCTCCAACTACATTTACTGCCTTACCATAATAACAGTTATTTGAATACACTAATCCTTCGCCATCATTTAAAACAACATTTGTAGTATTACTTGCTGCATTATAAAATATATTATTGTAAATATAATGCATATTCACTGTTTTTCCAAGATATGCACTTCCACCAGACGAATCTATGAATGTTACAGTAGAATTCTCTAATGTATTATAGAAAACATTGTTATATATATAATTGTAACCTCTATCACCATGAGGGTTTAAATATCTCTTATTAGCATCTTGTACTACATTGTATCTAACCACTGCTGACCCATAGATAAATCCACATAAAAGTATACCATCACCTGTATTGTGAGAATAATTGTATTGAATCATTGTGTTAGTTGCCTTCTTATCTGGGTCAATAGCATTCGAATCAGCTCCACCAGCTTTAGCTTTTACATCATATATTTCGTTATACTGAATCACAACATCATCTGTATAATATAATTCAATAGCACAAGTTCCTGCACCCTTTGAAACATTTCCCTGTATTACAGAATTTTTTATACTCGTAGCATAAATAGTATTACATGCATAATCTGAACCTGCATGACTTAAATAGTTATCTTGAATTACTATGTTTGTATGTGGATTCCAAGCGGCACTTGCATAACAAGGAGACCTTAAATTATCATCACCATTTGCCCAATTTACATCAGCACCAGGTTCTGAATCATCTACTTTGTCACCCTTCCACTGTTTGAAAATAATTCCACCAAATGAGTTATCTATTAAAACATTATTTTCAACTACTACGTCATTAAATGTTGTTGGTTCCTGCCCTAACGTTTCTGGCTGCTCTATTTCAAAAACAATAGCACCTGTTCTCTTAGAACCATCCCATCCTGTAGCTTTTGTTATCCCTGGTATACTATCTGAAGCATTACCACCAATCCAACAGTCTTCACCTGTAACATCATGTATATATACATTACTTATACTTATTCCATCTAATGCTTCACCTCTTGACTGTCCTGCTACGCAAATACCACGAACATCCTTTAGATGTTCTCCATTATCATTATTTACTTCTATAAGATTTATTCCTTCTAATTCCGGTGTTGTATTTGTTATTTCGACGTTTGAAATCTGAATATATTCCTGATCACATAAGTATATTAATTCTCCAACTGTCCCATTTCCTGACAGCTTTGGCAAATTTCCTGCGCCATAACTGCTAATTCTGATTGGATTATTTTCTGTTCCGGAACCCTTAGGACTTAAACAACAATCTTCCCATTCGCATCCCGCTTTTAGTAAAATGCAATCCCCAGGAGCAAATTCTGTTTGATTCGCTACTTCAAAAGTTTTCCATGCTTTTTCTTTTGATTTACCATCGTTGCCATCATCTCCATTAACAGCATCAATATAGTAAGCAGTTCCGCCTTCACCAGGTTGAACTGTGTTATCATCAGTTACCTGTGGAGTACCACCATTTTCCAAACTTTCTCCATATGCCTTAATATCACCATTACCTGCTCGGGATATAATGTAATTCATATCCACTTCTGAAGCAGATAATTCAACTCCTATAGCTCCCCCTGTTGCTGCTAATTGGCTGACATCTGAGATTTCTGCATCCATTCTATTGTCATTACCCGTAGCGTACACATTTGTGCTTACACTAGCAAATACCAGCGATGTAGCTAACATCGCAGCAATAATTTTTTTAAAATTATTTCTTCTCTTTCCCATATTTTCCTCCTTTTATTATGCAACCTTTAGGTTATCATAATAATAGCATTTAGGAAAAAAACACAGAATGAACTTATCCGATTAAAACTTTGAAGAAATCCGATTAAGCATCTTAAAACAATTATAAACACTTTCTGCTAGTTTCGCGTTGCTATTTGAATGCTCATAGAAGCATAGCATTGTATTCTTTATTATCGTAAATTATGAGAAACAAGTTTTGCGAGTTTCGTGAATTTCTCGGTGCCATTCGAATGCTTATGTAAACATAGCATTCGCTTCGTTGCTCGCGTAAATCAAAAAACCACATTATGTATATTTTTTTCATATACAAAATGCGGTTTTAATAATTAAACACATAAAAAAATATATTATTATCTAAAAGTAATCTCTCCGGTAGTTGCATCCATTGAATCTACAATAGCCAGTGATTCCACTCTGACGCCTTTATCTCTAATTAACTTACCACCTTGCTGAAATCCTTTTTCTACGGCAATACCAACACCTACAACTGTGGCACCTGCATCATTTACCAAATCAATTAACCCAAGTGCAGCACAACCATTCGCTAAAAAGTCATCAATTATTAATACCCTGTCATCTTTAGATAAAAATTTCTTAGAAACAATTACATCATATGTTCTTTTATGTGTAAATGACTCCACCTTTGTAACATATACTTCGCCTTCAATATTAATACTTTTTGCTTTTTTTGCAAAAACTACAGGTACATCAAATTCAGTTGCTGCAACACAGGCAATACCAATTCCTGATGCTTCAATGGTTAATATCTTATTTATCTTTTCCTCTGCAAATAGGCGTTTCCACTCTTTTCCCATTTCCTTAAATAATTTAACATCCATTTGATGGTTCAGGAAACTATCAACCTTTAATACATTTCCTTCTTTAACAATTCCATCTCTTCTAATTCTATCTTCTAAAAGTTTCATATTGACTCCTGTTTTATACTCATTTCAAACCGTTTATAACTATGATAAACACTCTCTGTGAGTTTCATAAGTTTCATACTATTATTCCGATGCTCCTGTAAGCATAGAATTATCTTCGCTACTCTCATAACTTAATTTGAGGCACTGTCTGTAAAAATTTTTTTTGCAAACAATTTCATCATCCTTTAACTAATTATGAAAATATAGCATCATCTTCACCACTGCCACAATATTAATCCAAGCCCACATTGTTCTTCTTTTTTAAGAAACTGCCTGCTGTGATTTCGGAAACATTTTCCTTAATTTGC
Source organism: uncultured Lachnospiraceae bacterium (assembly GCA_964405075.1). Lineage (GTDB taxonomy): Bacteria > Bacillota > Clostridia > Lachnospirales > Lachnospiraceae > CAYOMP01. The sequence continues at coordinate 13,293 of CAYOMP010000012.1, read as the reverse complement.
CCAAACAATGATAATATGCCGGTATCAAAAATGCATCTGCAAATATCCATGCCACAGGACTGGCTAAACATGCAGCTACATAACCAAATCTAGGTACAAAAATAATGGCAACAAGTGTTCTGGCTATCATTTCAAATACCCCTGCAAATACGGCAAGTTGGCTATATCCCATGCCCTGAATCATAAATCTTACTATACATACCAGTGCCAGTGGAAAATAGAAAGCACCATTCCACATTAGTAATAATCTTACATTTTTAATTATTTCTACCTCTTTAGCTTTCACAAATAATAATGCCAAATAATCTGCGCAAATAAAATAAATTACTAATGCTAAAATGGAATATACCAATCCGAAAAATACAGCTGCCTTTAACCCTTTATGAACACGTTCCGGTTCACCTGCACCAACATTCTGACCTCCAAATGTTGCCACTGTTGAACCCAATGCATCAAATGGGCAAGCAAAGAAACAACTCAATTTTGTTGCTGCCGCAATAGATGATATGTATACCGGATCTAATGTATTTACTGATGCTTGTAATATAACACTACCAATAGCAGTGATGGAATACTGTAAACCCATCGGTATACCCATACCACATAGCACCAACGCAAAATGCTTATCTAGTTTCCACTCGTCATCCTGCATTTTCAAAGATTCAAATTTTTTAATCATATAGATCAAACAGCCTACACCAGCTATAGCCTGAGATACAACAGTAGCAACAGCTGCACCGGCAACACCCATTTTAGCAAAGCAAATCAATACAAAGTCCAAAATTATATTTAATACTGAAGACAATACCAAAAAAACTACTGGTGTTTTACTATCACCTAACGAACGTATTATTCCTGATACCATATTATAAAGAAATGTAGCTGGAATACCTGCAAATATTATGAATATATAAATATAAGCACTATCAAATATTAGGTCTGGGGTTTTCATTATTGTAAGAATCCAATTACATAACACACACGTTAAAATGGTAAGAATAATTGCGAACACGCAACACAACCATGCCGCATTAGCCACATATTTGCGAACATTCACCTCATTCTTAGCACCAAACTGTTGTGCTATTGGTATTGCGAAACCATTGCATATCCCTATACAAAACCCAATAACCAAAAAATTAATCGCCCCTGTGGAGCCAACTGCCGCTAGTGCATCCGGACCTAATGTCTGCCCAACTATCATAGTATCTACAACATTGTAAAATTGCTGAAATAACAAACCAAATAATAATGGTAGTGCAAATTGAAAAACCAATTTGAAAGGTGAACCTACTGTTAAATCCTTTGTCATAATTAGCCTCCTAGCTTTTTTTCAAATAATCATCTACTCTATTTTGCTTCAAAAGTTATATAAATGCAATAGAATTTTATAACCTAAAAATTAATTTTATAGAAATTTTTTTATATCATATGAAGTTTGTCATAAGGCTATCTCTTGTGTGCAACCAATTTGCAAAAAAATCTTTTTTTCTATTATTTCTGAAGCGAAAAAACTTCTTTCGAAAATATACTTTTCGAAAGAAGTTTTCCGTTCTTTGTAGAATTTCCATCAAATAATTAACAATATTTTGCTATTTCTACTTCTAGTCTATCTATGCAAACGTTTGCATTTTTACATATTCTGATACTTCTGTGATTCTACACACATTATTAAGAAGGCACCAACACCGTGTAAATCGTTTGTAGAAGTTGGTCTTTCACAATAGTGTTTGAAATCACCAACACCTGTACCAATACAAATTTCACCAATCTGAATGTCTTCACCAATCCAAGTAAGGCTCTTGATAATTGCATCGTAACCTTTCTTAGCATATTTTTCATATTCTTTATCCAAAATACCTTTTCTGATTGCCCAGTAAATAGTTGCAACGAATAACATACTACAAGAATTTTCTAACCAGTTTTCTTTAGCGTCACCTTTATCAACTACCTGATACCAACGTCCTTCTTCTGACTGATATTTACATACTGCAATTAATAAATCAGACACTAATTTGCACATATCAGCATATTTAGGATGATCTTCTGGAATATATTCTAATTCTTCTAATACTGCTACTGGAACCCAGCCGATTGATCTGCCCCAGAATTCTGGTGCTAATCCAGTTTCTTTGTCAGCCCATTCAACTTTTTTACTGCAATCCCATGCATGATACCATAATCCAGTCTTAGGATCTCTTGTCTTTTCCTGCATCAAAAGAGCCTGTTCAATTGCACATTCTAAAAATTCTGGTTTATCAAACTTGCTACCATATTTTGCTGAAAGTGGGCCAGCCATATATAAACCATCAAGCCACATCTGATTTGGATATCTGTCTTTGTGCCAGAATCCTCCAACTTCATTTCTTGGGAAATCTTTGATGATTTTCATTAAATTGTGTAATGCTGTTATGTAGTTTTCACCACCTACTTTTTCATATAATGAAATAAGTAAATTAGCTGGCTGAATATCATCTAACTGTCCTGGTGAGAATGTATTTACATTTCCGTCCGCATCAACAATTGAATCAACCCAATCTTTCACATAATTAAAATATGCTTCATTATTACATAATTCATATGTCTGATATACGCCTGATAAAAATACACCCTGATGATAATGGAATCTACCCTTTGGTGGTAACTCACTTGCTTCGAATTTTCTCATCATAGTATCTACGGCACAACAAGCGTAATCTATTGGTTTCATATTTTCTTTGTTCACAATTTATTCTCCTTTAGTATTTTTTATATAACACTATTTTATCCTTTTATTCCATCCATTGCAATTCCATCTATAAGATATTTTCAAAATTTTATAAAGAAAATTATAATATTCTCAAGCGAATTTACTGATATTATATGTTTTCTATTTGAATTTATCAAATATTTACTATTATAAGCACATATTTTATGTAAATACCATTTTTAAGACTTTCTCACAAATATTGGTGTAAGATTCCGTCTATTATACTGATATACCCCATAGATGAATACTTACACATACTCCCTGGCTAGTCATGAATCGACCCCAAATTGTACCTATAATAAATTAATTCTTGAGGTTACACATTTACCTCACCACTAAAATCTGTTTGTATCTATTTATTCAACTGCAAAAATATTATTCTCTTCTCTCTCAAATCCTATTAAACCTCTAATAGAATTTTCAACCATATTAGAAACGGCCTCATCTGTATAAAATGCTGTATGTGGTGACACAATTATATTTGAATAAGTTTTTAATCTGCTCAATTCATCATTTACTAAATCTTCGCCTTCTTTGTTATGATAATACAGTCCCATTTCATTTTCAAAAACATCTAATGCTGCAAAACCTACCTTCTTATTATCTAATCCTCTCATTAACGCATTAGAATCAATAAGGGAGCCTCTTGCACAGTTAACAATTATTACACCATCCTTCATTTTTGCAATGGTTTCATCATTAATCATATGATAATTATCCTCTGTTGCTGGTGCGTGTAATGAAATAATATCGCATTCTTTATATATAGTTTCCAAATCCGAATATGTTGCGTACTCCTTTACTTCATCATTTTCAAATATGTCATAAGCTAATACCTTGCAGTCAAATGCAGCTAAACGTTTCGCAACTGTTCTTCCAATTTTACCTGCACCTATTATTCCAACTGTACAGTTTGATATTTCTTTTCCCATTTTTCCTTTTAATGAAAAATCCTGCACATCTCCTCTTTTTAAAATGTGCTCAATATTTCTACATGCCATAAGCATTAGCATAATTGTATAATTAGCTACACTATTTGGTGAATATTCCACATTTGCAATTTTCATTCCTACACTTTTTGCATATTTCACATCAATATGGTCTATACCTATAGTACGAGTAGATATTGCTTTTACTCCTCGTTCCTTCCATACACTTATTATTTCTTTATCTGTTTTTGTTGTGATAATAGATACACCGTCATACCCTTTTACCATATCTGCATTTTCAAGAGTAGGATAATCAGTTGTATAGTCAAATTCTATATTATATTTTTGAGCAAATTTCTTAAAAAATGCTAATTCATCAAATTCTCGCATACTAAATACAAATATTTTCATATAAACCACCTCTATTACCTTATTTAAATTTTCATAACTGTTCAGCGCCAACCTCAAAAACTAGCGATTTCTCGGTATGGCATATTCGTCACATTTTTTAAATTATACTTGGATTTGAATAGTTACAAATCTTTTTCCTTAATAGCATTTTCTTAATTGAAAATAACAATTAATTTGTCTTCTAAAAAACTAACTACTTTAGTACTATATAAATATCTTATTTCATTTGAAATTTTTAACTATTGATAATGTACGAAACATACTTTGTAATTTTCCAATATTAAGATAAATAGCTGCTATAAAATCAATATATTAGTAAAACCAATACTAACTATCTCTGTTACTTTTCTCTTCATTTCAGAAAAAGTTTTACTACAATATATCTTTTATAACAGCCTTGATTATCATACTGTGCGAAACACACTCTATAAGTTTTTCAATTCATTGTGGTGCTTTTCGAACATTCATGCAAACATAGCATTCTCTTTGCTACTATCTTTACCACTTACCTTGTAATATTAAAACAACTCCATTGCTTTCTGTGCAAATGTTTCTCCAAACTTTTCACTCATTGCCAAACCAGACTCTTCTGTATCTCGTAAGCACACCGGCCCTACATGAGTCATTGGTACACCATGGCTTACTCCACCAGAATAAATTATTGCTCCCTTAGATAATAACTCAATAAGAACATTCTGAATCGCAAGAGTAGTGCCGCCCTGTGGATTATTTGCGCTACAAAAAGCCCCACATAGTTTATCAGATAATCTGCAAGTGCTGGTATCTAACCACTGTTTTACCTGCCAAGCTTCTCCTGCATAGTAATCTGGAGTTCCAACTACAACGCCTTTCGATTCATTTATACAAGCATCTATTTCTTCTTTTTTATCTGCATAATCACTAATTGAAATAAGTTCAACTTCTACATTTTCTACTTTTCTCATTCCATTAGCAATTGCCTGTGCCATCTTTTCTGTTCTTCCTGTTACTGAAAAATATACTACCGATAATTTCATTTGTATCCCCATCTCTCTATATATTTATTATTCACATTTAAACTCACTTACAAGTTTTGTAAAATTTATTAATATATACATTTAATTCATTAAAATCACATTTTTAGTTTTATAAAGCCATCTTAAT
>CAYOMP010000012.1:0-8051 GCA_964405075.1 uncultured Lachnospiraceae bacterium | reverse complement strand
TTGTCGAATGCTTCATATTTTCAGCACTAAAACTTATAACTTCTTATTCAGCTGATTTATATTTTTCAGACTGTGTTCTAATTAACTCTTCATCGCTGAAATAATTAATCTTCATAGCATCTTTTACATCAGATAATGTAGCTGCTGCCACTTCTTTAGCAGCTTCACTACCCTTTTTCAATACTTCATACACATATGGAATATCCTTTTGATATTCTTTTCTTCTATTTCTAATAGGTTCTAACTCTGTCTGTAATACATTATTTAGGAATCTCTTAACCTTAACATCACCAAGACCACCTCTTGTATAATGGTCCTTTAATTCCTGCAGGCACTTGTATTCTGGTAAAAATTCTTCAAAATATTCATCCTTACAGAAGGCATCCAAATAAGTAAATACTGTATTTCCTTCTAATTTACCCGGATCAGAAACTTGGATATGATCTGGATCTGTGTACATACTCATTACTTTCTTCTGGACAACATCTGCTTCATCTGAAAGGTAAATACAGTTTCCTAATGATTTACTCATTTTTGCCTTACCATCAGTACCCGGAAGTCTTAAGCAAGCTTTATTATCTGGTAATAAAATATCTGGTTCAACTAATGCTTCACCGTATACTGAGTTAAACTTTCTAACAATTTCCTTTGTCTGCTCTAGCATTGGCAACTGGTCTTCTCCTACCGGAACTGTAGTCGCCTTAAATGCTGTAATATCAGCTGCCTGACTAATAGGATAAGTAAAGAAACCTACCGGTATACTGGCTTCAAAATTTCTCATCTGAATTTCAGACTTAACTGTTGGATTTCTTTGAAGTCTTGACACAGTAACAAGATTCATATAGTAAAATGAAAGCTCTGTTAATTCTGGTATCTGAGACTGAATAAATAGTGTTGATTTTGCTGGATCTAAGCCAACTGCCAAATAATCCAAAGCAACCTCAATAATATTTTGGCGAACCTTTTCCGGATTATCAGCATTATCAGTTAACGCCTGTGCATCAGCTATCATAATAAAAATCTTATCGAATTCACCTGAATTCTGTAAATCTACTCTTCTTTTAAGTGAACCAACATAATGACCTAAATGCAATTTACCTGTTGGTCTATCTCCTGTAAGTATAATCTTTGACATATATCTTCTTCCCTTCAATCTATTTTAGAAACTAAAAATTATTTATTTTCCTTTTTTATCACATTACTTCTCAAATGCCATTTTCATTATGGCACTTATTTCGTATATATGAAAAACTCAGACCGAGTTTTTGTTCCCAATCTTAAATATTATAACTCACATCACTCACTTTTGCTAGAGTCAAAATATATATTCACACTCCCATTTATTCCAAGGCATAGTCCTACGTTTATTTACATCTTTGGAAAGTATTTATTTGACATAAGATTATTCTTATTGATAAATTCAAGAACATTCTGTACCAAATAACAATGCATTTCCTATGATAGAGAAAAGAATGTGTCTTGGCGCATTCTCGCGCTGAGCGCAGTCGTTTACGACATTCTACATCTTCGCGCGAGTATGCATCCATTGCGGAGCATTTTTAATTCATAGGAGGACTTGCCTCTGAATAAAAAAAGAGTAATATATCCTTACATATATAAGTATTTCTACATTTATATACATTCAAATATACTACTCTTATTCTTTATTCTAACTTATTTTTATAATTATAATAAATGATCTCTTAATTCAGCACCACTTTGTGCACTTAAATATGCAGGTGCAATGTCAAATACAGTCTTACATCCTGACTGTCCTTCCAAAGCAAGCTTATAAGCTGCTCTGGCATATGCTATGATTACTGATGAAGTAAATTCTGGATTAGAATCTAACTTTAAGCTGTATTCGATAACGTGATTATTTTCTTCATTCCAGCCAGTCTTTCCTGTTCGAATTACGAAACCACCGTGTGGAATTCCACTATGGTTTTTCTTAAGCTCTTCTTCACTAATAAAGTTAACTGTTGTATCATAATCAGCAAAATAATTTGGCATAGTCTTAATAGCTTCTTCTACGCTGGCTGCATCTGCTCCATCCTCAAGTACAACAAAACATTCTCTTGTATGTTTTTCTCTTGTAGTTAATTCTGGATTCTTACCGCTTCTAACTGCATCCAATGCTGCATCAACAGGAATAGTATACTGTTTCGCATCCTTAACACCTGGTATACGGCGAATGGCGTCCGAATGTCCCTGACTAACTCCTTTGCCCCAGAATGTGTAATCGCTACCCTGTGGTAAAATAGCATTTGCATACATTCTATTTAATGAGAACATTCCTGGATCCCAACCTACTGAAATTATACCTACTTTACCTGATGCCTTAGCTGCTTCATCTACATTAGCAAAATGTTCTGGAATCTTAGCATGAGTATCAAAACTGTCTACTACATTAAACATTTTTGCCATTTCAGGAGTCTGTACAGGTAAATCCGTAGCACTACCTCCACAAAGAATCATTACATCTATCTTATCCTTCCAATCAGCTACATCTGCAATATTACAAACTGTTGCATCTTTAGTTAAAATACTAACTGTTGATGGGTCTCTTCTTGTAAAAACAGCTACCAATTCCATATCTGGATTCTGTTTAACTGCACATTCAACGCCTCGTCCTAAATTACCGTATCCTAAAATTCCAATCTTGATACTCATTACAATAATCCTCCTCAAATTTAATTCATTACTCTCAATAGCCTAGCATACCTAAGTCCTCATTCTAAATTCAGTCAGAACTTACTATTTATACCAGACCACACTCTCTTATTATGTATTTAAATACAACCAACCTCCGTATATTTTAATTTTCTAACTACCTATAAACTAGCAATTATTACCCACGCTCTAAAATGTTGGTTTTATTTAGAAACACTATTTTCTTTCCTTTGATACTATAACATACTTTTGATAATATGTGTATAAAAATTTCAATTATTTAAAATAATATTTGAGATTATTTTTCAGTTATTTTATATAAAAATATTTCTTTCTGCAAATGAGTAATTTTCTAATGCAAACATTTATTTATATCCCTTCTTCTAAAGCTTGGATACTTGAAAATTTATGGTAAACTAATTTCCTTTCGTTGTATTCCGCAAATTACAACAACCCCAAAAATATTTTCTGGGGTTGTCGTAATTTCCTTATGTTCTAAATTTATTATATAATTCATTAGCATTTTCTATGCACTGAAAATACTTTTTCCTTCTTTTGTTAACTGGATTACAGCATTTGATACATCATCAAGAATTTTCTTAAGTTCAACTGAAGACGCTTTAATTTCCTCCATATGTTCTCTTGCCTTTTTTTCATTACCACTTAAAATTGAAGATATAACAAACTGTCCTTTTCCATGGAAATCTGCATGAATTTTTTCAATTTTGCTCCACTTGGCTGCTATAATAGGATTTTTTATAGGAATCGCATAATAATAATGTCCAAATGCACACTTGTGAGAATTTAATTGTAGTGGTCTGACCTTCATATCATTAACCATCTGTTCAGCTACTTCTATCCACTTTACATGTGCCATTTTTGCCTTTTCAATGATGTCATTAAACTCCTCATTTGAAATCATTACAATTCCATCATCTACTCCCTTATATAATTCGGTTGTAACATCTGATATTCTATCATCAATCTCTGCAATTCCACTTGCATAAATAACACTGTCATCTGCTGACTGCTTAATTATATGTGTAAGATCTGTGAGGTGTTCTGCATCACTACTGCACTGTTCCATTGCAGCATTAACTTCAACAGTAGCAGTATGAATTAACTGCATATTATCATTGATGTCATTCACACTTCTAATTACCCCATTCAACATTTCAATATTTTCACCAACTGTTTTACCAACTTGGTCAATCTTTCCACTCATCTGATCAACAGATTCCACTGCACGCTTCATGCTCTCTTTTCCATGTGCAGATGCTTCATATATCTTTCCAACAAATTCCTTCATGTTAGTAAGTTCATACTTCGTACTATCTGCCAACTGACGCACTTCCTCCGCTACCACCGCAAAACCTTTTCCATGTTCTCCTGCTCTTGCCGCTTCAATAGATGCATTTAAGGCAAGAAGGTTAGTCTGTCCGGCAATATTTCCAACACTTTCCACAATGTCTTCAATTCCCTTTACAAGCTCAACTAACTGTGACATTTTCTCTTTCAGTTCATTAGTATCCTGATATAAATTTTCCTTAAGAACACTGACATCATCTATAAGGTCACTACTTTCATTATTTTTTTCTTCCAGATAATGGGATTCATCAGCCAGTTTGCTTAATGTTTGTGTAGTCTGCTGAATATTATTATTCACTTGATTCATCGTTGCATTAGTTTCTTCCACTACTGCCAGATTAGATTCACTAAGATCTGCCATTTCCACTGAAAAATTTTTTAATCCGTTTGAAATATGTGCAAGTCCCACATCAAATGTTGATAATGCACTTGCTGTTTCCATAAGATTCATTGAAGAAACCGTCATACGTCCACTACTTCCAAGCAAAATATCTATTTCATCTGCCAGCTTATTAACGGCAGCTGTTCCCATAGCAGGTCTTTCAGGTTTCTTTCCAGCTATATAATTCTGTAAGTATTCAGTTAAATTTTGTACATCTTTTTTTATTCCAGCCATATAAGCACCTCCAACCATTTTTATCATCAATTCATATATATGATTGTACATCATCTTACCAAAATAATTATTAAATATGTTTAATATTTCTATTATCATATAATATTCTTTTTACGTCTTATATATCTAAAAATACACTTAATCAAAAAATGTTGTAATTGTACTTTTACCCGAACCGTTAGGACCAGCTAGTACAAGTATCATCGGCTTTTTATTCTGCATACTTTCTTTCTCCATTTGCATATTCGATATATGCAGCTTTCTTTTCTTTATCATATCCCGCTACTGGTTTTTTACAGATTTTCGCTTTGTTTATGGCTGCTTTCACAGCCTCGATAGCACGAGCATCCATTTCGCTATCTGATATTGTTAATGTATTTTTTTCTTCTTCACTAGGTATTAATTTTATTACTTTTCCACTTTTTGTACTTACAGTTGTCATAGCAGGTCTCCCTTCGAATACTCAATATTATATATGCGTTTATCAATAGCTCGATTCTACATAAATATATTTTAACACTCTTAACATACAAAGCACACCAGAACACTACAAGATTTTGCAATTAAAATCCAGCTTTTTTCAATTCGTCCATCATTGCACTTCTGCGTTTATGTTTTTGTTTCCAGGAATCCGCAATACCTCTAGCAACAACATCTCCACCTTCACATCTAGATATTTTCTTAAGATATGGCATAAGCCGGCTATATCCTTTTCTGTCATATACTCTTTCTGCTTCCTCTATAATATAACTCTCATATATTTCTATTACCTGTTTTGGCATTCTCTTTCTCAAGCTTTTCTCATAAATATCTAATAAATCAACACGCTCGCTACTTTTTTCTATTTTGCTCATCAATTCTTCATATCGCTGTTCCTCAAACAGCAAACTGCAAACAAAATATTCATATGGATTGGTATTTACTATTTCACAAACTATTTGATTCCAACTTTCACTTTCTTTAACAAGTGCTTTTAGCATCCTGGCATATGTCAAGTCGGATTGATAGTGATTTTTTAAATACTCTATTAATTCCAGGCAACACTCATCCGTCATCTTAAGCTCACAATAAATGCTAATCAATTGTTCACTATATTTCTTTAACTGTTCTTCATAATCGGCATCCAACTTCTTACTTTCCAATAATAAATTTATCGCTGTATCAAGATCTTCTTTTTCAAAAGCATCAGATATTTCCATTTCACGAATGACAAAAAATCTTCGATTTGATTGTTTATATTCAGCTATTTGTTCTTCTGAACAATGCATTTTTATCATATAATTTATTCTTTTAATTATTGGATTTTCATATCCATAATGCACCGAATAATATTTGCCACAATCATTTCCTCGCGCTCTACTAATATATGCGTCCAACTTTTGAATCTCATCTTCTATCATAGAAACTGTTCCAAATTCTTGCAAATATATTTCATCCATATATTCTTCAAAATAATCTAAAACATATCCATCCCGATGTTCCTCGAACCACTTTTTAATTTCTACTTTAAGAACATCATCTGCATTTTCAATAATTTGCTTCCAACAATCATAACAACTATTTGCAACATGTGATGAACTACCATCAGAATCATCCATATCAATATTTCCAATGCAATCAAATACAACATTTGTTAATTCAAATGCCTGCTGTAAACAATTATTTTCAATTAATAATTTCACTTTCGTATCTAGAAAATGAGATAATTCATACGTAAAATCTGAAGCGTGATACCAATCCACAAATCCACCTCTGCAATTGTTCTTTACGATTTGATCTATCTCACTACGTAGCTCTAACATCAATTTGCTATTCATTTTAAATGCATATTTCATTTGCAGAGTATGCCTAAGTTCTTCATCCGATAAAAGCATATTAATTAATAGTTCTCTTACATCCTTCTCAGGGATTTTAGATACAAGTAAGGTCACATCTTCTCGCTTCTGTTTATATCTATCATCAAAACTTACTTGTGAATAATTGTTTCCATTGTCTAATTCGACAGAAGCCATCTCCCCATCATTACCTGCAAGCATCTCCTCAAATCGAAATAGTACAGCTGCCATATGCTTACAATTCTTTCCATCCCTGGCATATGGACAGGAACAATACATATCTATGACCTCTTCTCCTTCAATCATAATCTCAACATCATATATATCTGTTCCTTCTACATGCGCAGAAATACTATCCTCTGTACAATGAAAATCAACAACATTTCCATCCTCATAATATTCAATTCCTCTATCTAAAATGTGCTGTCTAAATAATGTATACCAGTTCATATTGTATCATCCTTATTTTTTGAAGCCATATTCCATCTTTAATTTTTCAAATATTTCAAATACAACCGGACAAACCTGAACAGCCTCCAACATGCTATATAAACTATGCAAACGTTCTTGCTGGTTTGTATATGGATATTTTTTACAATTATCCGGTTTGCATTCACCTAATCCGCAGTTTCCGTCCTCTTGCAAAAAATCACATGGTTTATGTTTTGTCCTATAATTGCCTTCGCTATCTTTTTCAGAAAGATATAATTCAACAAATTCATCTGAAGACATATTCAAATGCGATGCATCTTTCTTTATATCAGATAAAGGTATACTCCCATAATAGCACTTACAGCAATTTCTACATTTACGACAATCATATTCTGCAAATAATTCATTGTGTAATTTGGCAAATTGCTCATCTAAGCTATTTGTTCCTTGCAGTAGGGCAATTCATACAACGTATCAGGATCAATATCAATGCATCGACTAGCATCTCTATTTCCACTTATATCCCATGCTAACGTATCATTCATAACCGTACATGCATCAACAAATATGGAAATGTCTTTCAATGGTTTGAAAACTTCTTTATCTAACATGTTTTTCATATCATAACATACTATTTTCCCATCTTCAAAATACACAAATACTGAATAGTCTTTCATCGGTATTACTTGAACTACCTTAGGAAACATAAACGACACCTCCTATACAAGTGGATTAATTCTATTTAACGGTTTTCCATCTTTTGATAATTCCCAATTCTGCATCAACTCATCTTGATGAAGAACACACCACGCTAAAATCAACTTTAATTGTCTTGATGGAAACGCTCCCTTAATGCATCTAGCTGTATCAATTTCAATAATTGCTTTATTTCCATTGTACTCTGCATGGAAATGAGGTGGATTATTATCATCATAATACATTGTAACTCGAATTCCATAAAATAATGATATTTCTGGCATGTTGTTTCACCTCCAAATAATCTTTTTTGACCTTCTTACATAAAGTATATCATACTTCTTTATTTTTTAATACAAAAAGCATCCCAGAACAAAAGTCCTGGGATGTAATAAGTATCTCCAAAACGTCCTGAAACGTCCTGGATTGTA
>CAYOMP010000011.1:0-40247 GCA_964405075.1 uncultured Lachnospiraceae bacterium | reverse complement strand
CTCCTTTCAAAATAGTTATCCACATTATCCACATTTTTTTCAACATTTTTGGGTTGATTAAAATGTGGATTTTTTTGTTAACATAACATTATTTTACACATTTTTACAAAATAACCCTTAAAGGCTATTTTTTCTATATTTTCGACAGTTAACTTTTCTTAATTCCGATTCTTTTTCCACATTATCCACATTATCCACATTTTTGGAAAACCTTGTAAAATGGGGCTTTGTGGATTTTTTAAGTGTTCTCATTTTTCAAAAACTGTGCTATAATGAATCCACTCAAGAGATTGTCACATAAAGGAGCACACAATGTAATGGAAAATTTGACTTTTAATTTCGAAACAAAAATCGGAGCAACTATGCTCTCTAATATTTTTATTGATACATTTTTACCACAGGCTAATGGTGAATTTGTTAAAATATACATTTATCTTCTCAGATGTGCATCTGGTAATATGCCACTATCTGTATCTCGCATTGCTGATATTTTCAACAATACAGAAGCTGACGTAATCAGAGCACTTAAATATTGGGAAAAAATGAATATTCTTAAGTTAGATTTTAATGGGTCACAGCTTGTAAACGTGACATTCCTAGATTTTCCTGAAGTAAATAATGGTGCTGCAGAGAACGTGATCAGGGTGACATCTCATATCTTAGATGAATCAGCTGTCACTGTTTCAACTGTTACAGAAACCAGTACATTATCTTCTGCTGAGTTTGCTGTATCAAACGCAACAGTTCCTGCTCCTGCTTCATCCAAATTAGTAAATGGCAAAATTCCTGCATATAGTACAGCTCAGTTAAAATCCTTTAAGGAAAAAGATGAAATTGCAGAACTTTTATTTGTAGTTTCTACCTACTTAGAGAAAACTTTATCTGCTACTGAAATGAATGCCATTTTATTCTTTTATGATGAGTTAAAATTCCCAGCGAACTTAATCGAGTATCTAATAGAATACTGCGTTTCAAAGGGTAGTAAAAGCATTCATTATATCCAAAAAGTGGCACTTGCATGGGCAGATGAAGGAATATCTACCCGGGAACAGGCTATGAGTGCAACAAATACCTACAACAAGAATGTATTTGCAGTCTTTAATGAATTCAAAATCAAAGGACGTAGCCCTATCAAATCCGAGGTAGATTATATTAACAAATGGGTAAACGATTATGCCTTTACTTTGGATATAGTAAAGGAAGCTTGCCAACGTACTGTTTTACAAACTTCTAAACCTGATTTTAGATATTGCGATGGAATATTAACAGGCTGGTATAATAACAAAGTTCATCATTTAAGTGACATCGAACAGCTGGATACAGCATTCAAGAAAAAGAAAATAGAAGAAAAAGCCATTGCAGCTAATAATAGAACTGCCTATACGAATTCTGTTAACAAAAACAAATTCAATAATTTCCAGCAGCGTACATACGATTATGGCAAATTAGAAAAAGAACTTTTACATATTCAATAAAATGAGGGATTATTATGAGTTTAACAAATTCACAATACGACGCAATTATGCGCCAATATAATCAAATACAATTTAAAAATAAACGAATTCAAGACGAACGAATTGCAGAAGTTTATTCAAAGTCTCCCCGTTTTAAAGAAATCGACGAATTAATCAGTTCTTCAAGTATTGCATGCGCAAAAAAGGCTTTGCTTGGAAACTCATCAGAAATATCCAGCGTAAAGGAAACTATATCCGAATTATCCAAGGAAAGAAAAGAACTTCTAGCTTCCTTTGGATATGCACCTGATTACCTTTTACCAATTTATGATTGTCCAGATTGTAAAGATACAGGATATATTAATAATAAAAAGTGCCATTGTTTTAAACAGGCCACTATAGAGTTATTATATGCTTCCTCTAATATGGAAGAAGCTTTAAAAACAGATAATTTTGCCAATTTTTCATTTGAATACTATCCTGAGAATTTGGTTGATACTGCCAGTGGCTATACATCTTATCAATTGGCTCACAGTGCAGTTAATACAGCAAAGGATTTTATTAAAAATTTTGATAATACTTTTGATAATATTTTAATATACGGAAACACTGGTGTTGGAAAGACTTTTCTTTCAAATTGTATTGCAAGAGAATTAGTTCTTACTTCCCACTCTGTAATTTACTTTTCAGCCCATCAGCTATTTGACGCTTTGGCAAAAAGTACATTCAATCATGAAGAAAACGTAGATGATACATTTCAACATATATATGATTGTGATTTACTTATTATAGATGATTTAGGAACAGAATTAACTAATTCATTTGTCTCTTCACAATTATTTCAATGTGTTAATGAGAGACTTTTGAGAAAGCACTCTACTATCATATCAACTAATCTTAATGCTCAAGAGTTGGTTAACACTTATTCTGAAAGAACATTTTCTAGAATATCTAGTAATTATAAAATCGTTAAATTATTCGCAGAAGATATACGACACAAGGCTAAAAAGCACTAATTTAAGTACATAGCCTTAAATTCTTGACTTAAAATTATTAAAATGTTATAAATTTATTTGGTGTGCATACATTATACATTACGCACACCGAATAACTAATCCGTATACACTGCAAGGCCAGTCCTTGTTTTGATATTATATAAATTTTTACAAGTTAACATTATATGGAGGTAAGTTTATGTTACAGCGCGACGCGAAAAACTTTGAAACAATCCCAGTAGGAGCCTTGGGAATCATTTCTCACCAAGGTTGTATGGAATTAGTTAAAAAGGTTGATGACTATTTAATTCAGTGGAGAACAGAGAGAAAGAATGATTTACACGAAGATTTAGTTTTCTCTGGATATCAGAAAGATTCTTATATAATTGACGCCAGAGTTCCTAGATTTGGTTCAGGTGAAGCTAAAGGTATTATTAATGAATCAGTTCGTGGAAAGGACGTTTACATTATTGTTGATGTCACTAACTACAGCTTAACTTATTCATTATGTGGACATACTAATCATATGTCTCCAGACGATCATTACCAGGATTTAAAACGTATCATTGCAGCAATCGGCGGTAAAGCTCGTAGAATTACAGTTATTATGCCTTTCCTTTATGAAAGTCGCCAACATAAACGCAGTAACAGAGAATCTCTTGACTGTGCAATTGCTCTTCAGGAATTAATTTCAATGGGTGTTGATAATATTATCACATTTGATGCTCATGACCCTCGTGTTCAGAATGCAATTCCTTTAAATGGTTTTGAAACTGTACAGCCAGCTTACCAGTTTATTAAAGGTCTTCTTAGAAACCAGAAAGATTTAACAATTGATAGCGATCACTTAATGGTTATCAGTCCAGATGAAGGCGGAATGTCACGTGCTATATATTTAGCTAACGTTCTTGGAGTTGATATGGGTATGTTCTACAAACGTCGTGATTACTCAACAATCGTTGATGGACGTAACCCAATCGTTGCCCACGAATTCTTAGGTGACTCTGTAGAAGGAAAAGATGTTATTATTATTGATGATATGATTTCTTCTGGTGAAAGTATGTTAGATGTTGCAAAACAGTTAAAAGAAAGAAAGGCAAGACGTGTATTTGCAGCTTCTACATTTGGTTTATTCACTAATGGTCTTGATAAATTTGATAAAGCTTTTGAAGATGGAATCATTGACAGAGTATTAACTACTAACTGTATTTACCAGACTCCAGAGCTTCTTGAAAGACCTTGGTATATCAACTGTGACCTGAGCAAATATATTGCATTAATCATCGATACTTTAAATCATGATTCTTCAATTAGCAGCTTACTTAATCCATATGAAAGAATTAATAATATTCTTGAAAGATATAAAAACGGAGAAGATATTTCTAAGTAATTCTCTTATGTAATTATGATAAACATGCTTTGCGAGTTTTGTAGGTTTCGCGGCGTTCGTCGAAAAACTATGTAAACATAATTTTCTCCTCGTTGTTCGCGTAAATTAAAAATATCCTAATAATCCAAGTTACAATATTGTTATATTTAAAACTTGTGATAATTAGGATATTTTTATTATACATTTTATTCTAACTCTTCACTTGGCCCCTCTTGTGGTACATACTCTACCGGTGGATCTGGTGTTAAAGTCTCCTCCGGTGTAGTTTCTTGATTATCTATATCAGTTTCTTCTGATAATCCACCACCTATATCTTCATCTGTTGTATCCAAATCATATTTAGGATATTTTTTTACTGATTCATAATTCACATAATTAGACAAATCGATATCTGTTAAGCCATTATGCACTGTCGTCATAAATTCATGCCATATTCTTCCCGGATATGATGAACCGGTTAAATCATCTACTGTTCTTGGCATATCACAGCCAACCCAGACTGCAGTTGTGTAATAATAACTAAATCCCACAAACCATCCATCCTTATTATCATTAGTTGTACCTGATTTACCCGCTGTTGTTATTCCATCTACCTGAAGTTTTCTTCCTGTTCCTTCTGTCATAACACTTTTTAGAACATCAGTAGTTATATTAGCCGCTGTTTCTTTGTATATCTGCTTTGTTTCGCCTTCATTCATATATATTACTTCACCAGATGCTGTCATTATTCTTTCTATACACGTAGGCTCTCTATATTTACCACCATCATTAATGGCTGCATACGCGGAAGCCATTTCAACAGTACTAACTCCTGTTGTAAATCCTCCCAAGGCTGATGCATTCCTGTAATCATCATTTTGAATTTTGGCAAAATTCATATTCTTCAAATATTCCAGCCCAACTTGTGGTGTTATTTCATCGAATAGTTTCCACGCCACAGTATTTATTGACTTAGCCACGGCTGTTCTAATTGTAACAGCCCCCGAATAACCTCCACCATAATTAGACGGCCCATTTTCTATTGGTTCGTCAACCACAATTGAATCTGGCGTATATCCTTTTTCAAAAGCTGGTGCATATACTATCACTGGCTTAATTGAACTTCCTGGCTGTCTGTAGCTTTGATAAGCTCTATTTAATGTATAGCCAGTTAATTCCTGATTACGACCGCCAATAATCGCCACTACCTGCCCGGTAATATTATCAATACAAGTAGCCGCAGCCTGCATATTAAAAATACCTTCTTCATTTGTACTAACAAAACCGTAAAGATTATTATCTATTGCATTCTGCAACTGTTCCTGCTTTTCTAAATCGATAGAGGTATATATTCTGTATCCCGAAGTATATAATAAGCTCTGACATTCACTATACAAAGCACTGTACTCCTCGTTATATGCCTCTTCTTCGGCTGCTGTATCAAAATAATACTTAAATTCAAACCCTTGTGCTTCCATTAACGCCTTTGTTGCGCAATGGTATATATATGTTTCGGCGTAATTGTTCTTAACTACCTCCTTGTCAGGAATATTCAAGACAATTTCTTCATTTATAGCTAAATTATATTCTTCCAATGTAATTCTGCCATCATCATACATTTGTCCTAAGATACGGTCACGTCGACCTATAGTCTTATCCATATGCTCTAGTGGATCATAGAGGGATGGATTATTGGGTATCGCCACCAAAAAAGCTATTTCAGAAAGACTAAGCTCAGATATGTCTCGGCTGAAATACCCCATACTTGCTGCCTGTATTCCATAATATCCATTAGAAAAATATATGTTATTTACATAAAATTCCAGAATTTGAGCTTTTGTATACCTCTTTTCCAGTTCCAATGCAATAAATATTTCTTCTACCTTACGCCTCCAGCTTTTTTCAGTGCTAAGAAACATTGTTCTGCTAAGCTGTTGAGTTATTGTACTTCCACCTTGTGTAATTGCTTTATTTTCTATAATGGATTTAGCAGAACGAATAATTGCTTTTATATCAATCCCTTTATGAGAATAGAATTTTTTATCCTCAATACTGACAAAAGCATTTTTTACATACGTTGGTATACTCTCTGAATTAATATAATAAATCCCTTTTTCACCTTTAAGCTTAGCCATTTCTTCTTTATTAGTATCATACACTACCGTTGTTTGAGATGCCTTAAATGTTTCCACATCTGAGGTTCTGGCGATTCTTAATGCTTCGTCATATAATTCCTTTACCTGGGGTCCAATTCCTGTTACATATAAACCTGCTGCCACTATCCCTATACATGTAAATACAAATATTGAAAAGCCTATGAAAAACTTAAGAAATAAATGTTTCTTTTTTTTCTTTTTCTTAGCCATCATTTACCTCCATCATACAGTAAGCTCAATATAATTATGTATAATGTGCTTACTCTTTAGTATTTCTCTTTCTCTCTTATGACAAGTAAAAATAATAACCTGTGTACCTAAGTTTGCTAAAATATCCAGAGTTGCCGCTAATCTCCTGTCATCATACATTGCAAACATATCATCAATTATTATCGGCATTTTTTCATCTTCAAAAAACATATTCACAACAGATAATCTAATTGCAAACTCCAATTCATCTTTTGCTCCTTTACTAATCCTATTACTATTTATTAGTTTATCAGGAGTATTTAACATGGAATTAAATTCCGTATCAACATTAACATCTGTGTATTTTCTACTTGTTATCTTTGAATATATTTCAGATACATTTCTATTTAAAATATTAGCTGTATCCTTTTGTATCAATTCCACTGACTCTCTAATTTTTTCAATAGCAAATTCAATTGACTTTATCTCTTTTTCTATACCTTGCTCTTTATCACTAATTTGATTCATCTTATTAATTTCATCATTAATATTATCTACTTCAATAATTCTTTCCTGCAAATCTTCCATTGCCTGCTTTTTGGCACCTTGTAAGTATTGAAGTTCTTTATCATCATCATATACTTTATCAATATGTGATACTTTTTTCTTCTTGCAAACTATATTGTAAATCGTTTTTACTCCACATATAATTACAGTAATTACAACTGTTAACCAAGCTTTTTTTGATAAATACCCTGCTAATATAGCACTTAACAAAACCACAACAAATATTATCACATCTTTTATTTTAACAATTGATTCAGCCTCTGCTTCCTTAATAATATCCTTTTTTCTATGGGTTACTCCAATATCATTTTCCCGTATCTGTCGTTGCTTTCTTGATATATCTTCATTTAAAAATTTAAGTTCGCCCTCTAACTTTGCAATAGCCTTAGCTTTGTTTGCTTTTTGCTCCCGAAGTTGATTTTCATATTCCTTTTTTGTAGACTTTAAGCTATCTATTGCCATATCAATATTTATCGGATTATCATATAAGTTACCACAATTCGACGTATAGTTTCTAAATTCGCTTTTCAATCCATCTAAGCCACGATTTCCAGTCTGTGGAATCGCGTTTGCTGATAAGAATATATTTTCAGACATTCCATCTAAAATATTATTCAAATCACCCTTATCCAAATCCAACTCTTCCCCATCATCTTCATTAAAGAGATAGGCATATCTATTTGCTTTGTTAAAACCTCTTTCTATTCTAAATCTTCTGCCACCCGCAAAAAATCTTAATTTTCCTTCATAGTATGTTCTGTTTACCCATGGTTCATATTGAGAATATTCATCATTTTTTGATGCAATTCCTCTTTGTCGTTCTATGCCAAACATCATACTTTTTATAAAACTGAAAAGTGTACTCTTTCCACTTTCATTTTCACCATAAATAATATTAATCCCCGGGGTAAGTTGAATTTTCTTCTCATTAAATTTTCCATAATTATTAATTTTCAATTCACTAATATGCATTTAGTTTACCCCATCTATCAGAGCCTTCACTCCATAATATAATGCTTTTTCCTCAATTTCTGTCATATTTTCCTTTAAACACTGCATAATAAATCTCTCGACCACTGTTCCCTTATATACTTGAGACAATTTATTAAAATCATATTCCGGTCTTGAATTATCTTCAACTGATGTTACTAGACCTAATTTATATATTTTTTCAACATTATATACAATATCCTCATCTCTAAAACCTTCAATGAGTATTCTGTACATATTATTGGGATTTTCTCTTATTTTTTCCGATATTATATTAAGCAATTGACCTTCTGTAATATTCTTATTGCTTTCTACTCTCAAATCTATATATTCTCGTTTTGCGCTCTTTTCAAATCTAAGACTAACATTTTTCTTATTATCTATCTCACCTGACACAAAACCATGAGCACCAGTTTCTGTATAGTCTAGCGGTTCTAAACTCCCAGCATAAACTGCAAAATTTTCAATAACCGTCTGTGGCTTATGAATATGCCCCATAGCAATATAATCGAATTCTAATTTTCTCAAATTCTCTTTACTAATAGGAATGTGAGTGTCATCCCCACCATGAACCAACAAAATATTTATCCTATTTTTATCACTAACTGAAATGTCATTATATAATGGCTTTCTAATTTCCTTTGAATAATAACTCAATCCATATATTTCTGTATTAATTTCTTCTATATATATACTTGAACATTCCTCATTCATCAAACAATATACATTATCATTCCACTTAAAATTATTATAGTAGGAGTCATGTTTCACGTAATCATGATTTCCTACTACAAAAACAACTTTAGCCTTTGTTAGAGTAGAAAAAAGATAATTCACCTCTTTCAACTCTCTAAGCAAAGGCTGTCTATGAAACAAATCCCCGGCTATCAATAAGAGGTCAGCCCCGCACTTTTCTGTGTACTTAATCAAATTAACAAATGCTTCCCATATTTCACTGGAACGGTCAATAGACCATCCCATATCTAAATGTGGTGTTGCTTTTAAATGTACATCAGCCGCGTGAACAAACTTCATTATCAATAGCCTTCCTTTTGTATTTTATTATTTAACTTGTAAAGCCTTAAACTAAACTGTTTACAGTTCTTGGATAAGGAATAACGTCTCTGATATTTGACATACCAGTTAAGTACATTACACATCTTTCAAATCCTAAACCATATCCTGAATGTCTAACTGAACCATATTTTCTTAAGTCTAAATAGTTAGAATACTCTTCTTCATTAAGTCCCATTTCTTTCATTCTTGCAAGAAGCTTGTCGTAATCATCTTCTCTCTGGCTTCCACCAATGATTTCACCAATACCAGGAACTAATAAGTCCATAGCTGCAACAGTCTTATTATCATCATTCATCTTCATATAGAATGCTTTTATATCCTTTGGATAATCTGTTACAAATACAGGTTTTTTATAAATCTTTTCAGTTAAGTATCTTTCATGTTCTGTCTGTAAATCACATCCCCATGATACCTTGTATTCGAATTCATCATTATGCTTTTCAAGAATCTCTATAGCTTCTGTATATGTTACATGTCCAAATTCTGAAGTAGCAACATTTTCAAGTCTTGCTAATAATTCTTTATCTACAAACTGGTTAAAGAAATTCATTTCTTCAGGAGCATTTTCAACTACATAGTTAATGATATATTTAATCATATCTTCAGCAACCTTCATATTGTCTTCAAGGTCTGCAAATGCCATTTCCGGTTCAATCATCCAGAATTCTGCTGCATGTCTTGTTGTATTAGAATTCTCTGCTCTAAATGTTGGTCCAAATGTGTAGATGTTTCTAAATGCCATTGCATATGTTTCACCATCTAACTGTCCACTAACTGTAAGGTTAGTTTCTCTTCCAAAGAAATCCTTTGAGTAATCAACGCTGCCATCATCATTTTTTGGTACATTGTCCATATCAAGAGTAGTAACTCTAAACATTTCTCCTGCACCTTCACAGTCACTACCTGTAATTAATGGAGTGTGTACATATACAAATCCTTTTTCCTGAAAGAACTGATGAATGGCAAATGCTATTAATGAACGTACTCTAAACACAGCTTGAAATGTATTTGTTCTAGGACGTAAATGTGCAATTGTTCTTAAATATTCAAAACTATGTCTCTTCTTCTGTAATGGGTAATCTGGTGCTGATTCACCTTCTACAACAACTTCTTCAGCCTGAATTTCAAATGGCTGTTTAGCCTGTGGTGTAGCAACTAATTTACCTTTAACGATAATAGCTGCTCCAACATTTAATTTACTGATAGCATCAAAATTATCTAATGTATCATTATATACAATCTGAAGTGTTTCAAAAAAACTACCATCGTTTACAACGATAAAACCAAAAGTCTTTGAATCTCTAACACTTCTAATCCATCCACCAATTTCCACTGTTGTATTAATATACTTGTCCGTCTCTTTATATAATTCTTTAATTGTTACTAAATTCATATTAATCTCCTTTCAATCCTCGCAAATATAATCCCCTTTATTTTTTTCCCTAAACATTTTCATTATATCACAAAAATATTCGCTTGTTAACTATTCCTTCCAATGTAGCCTATGTAATTCTCCTTCCAACTGCATATGGTCAAAATTATTCTGTCTTAATGCTTCATACAACACTATAGCAGCGGAATTTGAAAGATTTAACGAACGTATTTCATCAAGCATTGGAATTCTAATACAATTGTCCTCATTATCGACTAATATTTCCTCTGGAATTCCTCCACTTTCTTTTCCAAACATAATAAAACAGTCTGGTTCATAGTTAACTTCACAATATGTCTTTTTCGCTTTTGTTGTTGCCATATATATCTTGGCATTTGGATTCTTTTCTAAAAATTCTTCATAGTTTACATACGTAGTAACATCTAAATGCTGCCAGTAATCCATACCTGCTCTTTTTACTGATTTCTCATCTAACCTGAATCCTAGTGGTTCAATTAAATGCAACTTAGTTCCTGTAGCAACACAGGTTCTGCCTATATTTCCGGTATTAGCTGGAATCTCCGGTTCAAACAACACTATATTTAACTTTGCCATACAGCTCTCCTTTATATCTACATGTCTTTAATCCTATTTTACAAAGTAACTCGCGATAATTTGATAAACACGCTTTGCGAGTTTCGCGGCGCTCGTCGAAAACCTATATAAACATAATTTTCTCCTCATTGCTCGCGTAAATCATAAATGTCAGCCATATATAATGGCTGACATTTTGCCCCATGCTCACATATGAGCCTTTGTTTTCGACTTTTCAGTCTGATTATATCAAGAAGTTTTATATGTATATTACTTTCTCAATTTGCCAACAAATCTCTCAAGTCTATCTAATGCAACCTTCAAATCCTCAATTGAATATGCATAAGAAATTCTTAAAAAGCCTTCTCCGCTACTACCAAAAGCTGTACCTGGAACAACGGCAACTCTTTCTTCTTCTATAAACTTGAATGCGAATTCTTCTGATGTCATACCAAATTCTTTAATACAAGGGAATACATAAAATGCACCATACGGCTCAAAACACTCAAGACCCATTTTCTTGAATCTTTCCATTAAATAGCGCCTTCTCTGGTTGTAAGATTCTCTCATCATTTCTACATCTTTATCGCCATTTCTCAATGCCTCAACTGCTGCATACTGACTATTAGTAGGTGCACACATAATAGCGAACTGATGAATCTTTGTCATCTGTTCAAGAATATTCTTAGGTCCACATGCATACCCTAATCTCCATCCAGTCATGGCATATGACTTTGAAAAACCATTAATAAGAATAGTTCTTTCCTTCATCCCCGGAATAGATGCTATTGATACATGATTTCCGTTGTATGTTAATTCTGAATAAATTTCATCTGAAATTACAAATATATCCTTTTCAATAACAACCTGTGCAATTTCTTCCAAATCCTTCTGAGTCATAACTGCACCTGTTGGATTATTTGGGAAAGGTAAAATTAGTACCTTTGTCTTTGGTGTGATAGCTGCTAACAACTCCTCTTTAGTTAATCTGAACTCATTTTCAGCCTTTAAATCAATAATTACCGGTACTGCATCAGCAAGCACTGCACATGGTAAATATGATACATAACTTGGCTGTGGAATAATAACTTCTTCCCCTGGATTTATCATAGCTCGAAGGCCAATATCAATTGCTTCACTACCACCAACAGTTACCAATACTTCTGTTTTAGGATCATATTCTACATTTACTCTTCTTTTTAAGTAATTACAAATCTCAGTTCTTAACTCTATAAGACCTGCATTTGATGTATAGAATGTTTTTCCCTTTTCTAATGAAAATATACCTTCATCTCTAATATGCCATGGTGTGTCAAAATCCGGCTCACCAACTCCTAAAGAGATTACATCATCCATTTCATTAGCTATATCAAAAAATTTTCTAATTCCTGAAGGCTCAATGCCCATTACTTTATCTGATAAAGGATTTCTCATGGTGTCACCAACATCCTTTCATCATTTTTATTGCCAGCAACCATTACAGTTCCGTGGTCTTTATATTTTTTCAAGATAAAATGTGTTGATGTACTAAGTACTGAATCAACAGTAGATAATTTATCTGAAACAAACTGGGATACTTCCCTTAAACTCTTTTCATCTAATGTAACTAATAAATCAAAGCCACCTGAAATCAAATACACAGAAGTTACTTCTGGATATTTGTATATTCTCTCAGCAATTCTGTCAAATCCCTGACCTCTTTGTGGTGTTACTTTTACTTCAATAAGTGCTGACACCTTCTCTGTTGATGTCTTTTCCCAATTAATCAAGGTATGATATCCACATATAATACCTTCCTTTTCCATATCTGAGATTTCATTAGCTATTGTAACTTCATCAGTTCCAAGCATCATAGCCAATTGTTCTAAATCAACTCGACTATTTTTTTCTATATAAGTAAGAATTTTATCTCTCATTATTATTCCTCCATTCTACGTTTAAACGTATAGGGAGTGTACCCGTCATTGACTAATGGACCTTATTCAGTTACTCTCCCCACTACTTTGTATAACTCATCTGGTCTAGGTGTTTCCAAATAACGTATTTCATCATCATTAACTATGATTCTTTCATTACCTGCAACCACCTTACCAATTACAGTCGCCTTAACTCCTATTTCTTCAAGATTTCTAACCAACTCATATCCATTGTCAGCAGTCATTAACAAACAACCACTCGAAATTAAATGATATGGATTAATGTCGAAATATTCACATACTTCAACAGTCTCCTGTCTAATAGGAATCTTCTTCAAATCAATTTCTAGTCCGACGCCAGAACTTTCAGCCATTTCCCAAAGTGCACCGTTTATACCGCCCTCTGTAACATCGTGCATAGCACTAACGCCAGACTTAACGGCTGCTGCAGCCTCTTTTACAACTGAAATATATTTATCAAATTCTTTAGCTGTTTCAACAAGACTCTCTGGAAGTCTTTCTTTTAATTCTTTTTCATAATCTTTTGCAAGTATGGAAGTTCCTTCAATACCAACCCACTTGGTAACAACCACATCCTGCCCAACTTTCGCATTTTTAGTAGCCGTCAGATTCTCTTTTTTCGCTTTTCCTACTCCAGCCACATTTACAATTATCTGATTAACTGCAGGTGTAACCTCTGTGTGTCCACCCATTACCTGCATATTAAGTTCAGCACATGTATGCTCAACTCTCTTCATCATCTCACGTAGTTCTGATTCTTTACCATCAACCGGCAATAACACAGTTAACATAATTCCTACCGGTTCAGCTCCCGATGATGCTAAATCATTAGCTGTTATATGTACAGCAAGAGCACCAATGTCAGTGGCTGTTCCTGTAATAGGGTCAGTAGACATAACAAAAACTTCATCATCCGCAAGCTTAAGAACTGCACAATCCTCTCCGACGCCGGCTCCTAAAATCACTTCTTCTCTTTTTGTCTTAATCTGCTTAAAAACAGAACGTTTAAGTACTGTTTCCCCTATTTTTCCAACTTTCATTTGGTGCTCTCCATCTTTTCTTAATTGAAATTGTCCTTCAATAAGTTATTTTTATACATTATTCTATTGTAACTATTTAGAGCCGCATTCGCAAAACCGCCTCCTTGAGGCTTTCCTTTTGCTCATGAAAGGCTTCTCGCCATATGAATTTTTAAAAATGTATCCTATCATGCAAGCAAGATGTCTACATTTATTGAAAATTCGCATAGCTCTGAATAGTTACATTCTATTTTTATTTGACTTGTTTGTCAAGTAAAGTCTGTATTTTTTTAATGCTTCTTATATTACTCTACAGCTGCCGCTTGTGCTGCCTGTGCCGCTGCCTGTGCTGCTTCTGCTTCTAACTGTGCCTGAATTGCAGCCGCCTGATTAACCACACCTGCTAACTCCGCTATTGTTGCATCAATTACTGCCGGATCATTTGTAGCAACCGCTGCCGACAATGTTGCAACTGAAGCCTCATCACCATGTATAATTCCAACACCGATATATGCCGGTTCAGCCTTATAAACACTGGAATTAATCTCTACTACTTCTGTCTCTTTGCCATTTACATATACATGTTTCCAAAGTTTTGCTTTATATCCGGTATGTGCTGACTGAGTCTGTCTTTGTTGACCAAACAACATTGTATCATCTATAGAATACTTAAAGCCTTCTGGTTCTGTAACCTCAAGGGTTTCACTGACAAACTCTATTGTTCTGTTTGAATCTCTTGTTTCTTTTCCATATATATTAAATGTTACAGTTTTATTTGATGTTATACTTTCTATATATATAGGATAACCTGTGTTATTTGTAAACTTAAAATCTTTTCCTGACGATTCAGAAATAGCTGCATCAGCAGATATATCTACATAGTTGACAATCATTGAATGATTATATCTTTCATCTATTTCAAGTTCAGCTCTAAGAACCGCATTGTACAAAGTTGTAGATACTTGACAAATACCACCGCCAAATGTATCAACTACCTTACCCATTAAATATGAACCTGCTAAGTAGTATCCATTCTCTGCTGTGAAAGGTGTGATTGTTTTATATGTTGAAAATGTTTCTCCCGGCATTAACAATGTTCCGTTAATAAGTCTGGCTCCATTCTCAACATTAGCACTTCTTGAGCTACCAGAAGTTGCATAGCTTGTTTTAAAAGTTCCTAAAACATCTTTAATCTCATTTAAACTTTCTGTTGTGATTTCCGGTTCTAATACTGTTGCTACCAAATCAATTGTAGCATCTTCTCTTTCCCAGCTGTTATTTAAATATTTAAGAACATCTTCTGTAGATGTTTCAACATCCACTCCAACGCCATTTTGTCCTTCTGTTATAACAAAACTTCCATTTGTTCTTGTAATAGAAGCATTCTTTGCCTTTTCATCATATACAGAACACTTCTCACTAATAACATTAGCGATTTTTTCTTTATCAAATTCAATTTCAAGCTCATATTCCTTTGGCTGGTTTTCCAAATCCTTTAATGCCTTATATCTTTGAATAATATTCCCTGTTTTTCCAAGTTCAACTGCTTCATGTACTACATCTATATTGGTGCAGGCAATACCTAAATCAGATGCTGTAACCTCTACCTGATTGGTATCTACATTAAATGTAATAGACTTAGCGGATAGTTCAGCAATATACTCATCTATAACTTCAAAAGCTTCATCTTCTGTCATTCCCGATACATTTATCCCAGCAATGTATACCCCATTGCTAATTGTGTTATCTGATGTATTATTAGATGCAACTGTATTAATCGTAACTCCGGCACCAACTGCTACCGCCATAACACATATGCAAATCAACGAAATTACTACTTTTCTAATTTTCATCTTGGCTTGACCCCTTTTGTTTTTTACTAACTTACAATTTTACCACAAAGCCACGCTTTTTCAAGGTCCTTGGGTACTATTAAACACATCATTTCTTATCTTTGTTTAGTTTGACATATTTTTCTCAAAATTGTATATTATTTCTAAGCATTTAGTACACAGCCGGCAATAAAATTGATAGAACCATAGCCAAAACAATTACAAGAATTATAATTGAAGATATTGTTTTTTTTGTCTTTGAACTGTTAAAATTAATCATAAATAAGCCTCCTATTTGCTTAATAACATTTGAAAGGTTGATTGTATGTTACCATTTTTTACTGCATTTATTATTTTTGGATTAACACTGGCCCACGCTCGTCGCCGTTCAACACGTCTTCAGGCGAAAAAACGAGATGAGTTCTGGACACGGGAATCCAACGCTAATTCTATCAGAAAAGTATCTCTAGATTGTTTAGATTATATTACGATACCATTAAATCTACTGGAAAACCTCTCTACAGATAGCGATTTTCTCACTATGATTGAGGAACTGAAAGTACTTTCAGAAAAGAAAATACTAAACCTCACTGGTAAATCAAATACCGATTTGAAGCTGGAATATGGAACCTCAAATCTAACATTTTTAATGGATTGTGATCAGAATTTCACAGATTTAGCCAGACTTCTTAACAAAATCGGCCATCATCTCTATAATAGCGGTGATATTGACAACTCGTTAAAATATCTGGAATTTGCTGTAGAATGTAGTACCGACATTAGTTCCACATATATTCTTCTAAAAAAAATATATATTGAGCGTAACGAAGCTTTTAAAATTGAGAAACTGCTAAATACAGCCCAATCATTAAACTCTTTAATGAAAAATCCAATTATTAAAGCTTTAAGTTCTGATTAATCTATATTCATTTTATTATTTTACCATTCTCTAATATGATTTTATCAATCATCCTAGAGGCTTCATTCTTAGTAAGACTGTCTATATTCACAGACAGTCCTATTTTATGATATTTTATCAAATCATTCAAGTGTATTTTTTGCCTTGGAGTTATTGGTCCTTCTTTCTTCACCTGATAAATTAACTTATAACTATCAAAGGCCTTTGCATCCACATTATAAAAACTATCTGTCAAAATATCATAAAGTTCCTTAGTTGCCAAAGCATCGCAATATGCCCTATGCGCATTAATATGGTCAATTTTATAATATTCGCAAAGATACTCCAAACTTCTTTTTTCCAATTCCGGAAGAAATCTTCTGGCAAGTTTCAAAGTGTCTATTCCCATTTTTTCAAAAGAAAATCCCATATTAACCGCATTTCTTTTAACAAAACTAAAATCAAATTGTATATTATGTCCTAACAATGTATATTCTTCACAAAATTCAACCAATTCTTTAACTGCTTGTTTAGAATCCATACCATCTTCCATCATTTCCTGAGTAATACCCGTTATTTTGGTAACAGTAGGTTCTAATTTAATTTCTGCATTTACTAATGTATCGAATTTGTCTACTATTTTTCCATCTATTATTTTTGCTGCACCTATTTCTATAATCCTATCCTTTTTAGGATTTAATCCAGTTGTTTCCAAATCTAGTGCTATATAAGAATTTATCATTTTATTCTCCTATTTTTTCAAATTGCCTTTATATTCCTTACAATATTTCTGTAAAAAACACTTTTCACACTTTGGACTTCTGGCAAAGCAAATCTCTCTTCCAAATGAAATAATTTGTATATTATATAAAATCCAATGATCCCTTGGCAGTACTTTCATCAGTTCAAATTCTACCTTTACCGGATCTGTTTCTTTAGTTAACTTAAGTCTGTTAGATATTCTAAGTACATGTGTATCAACTACTATACTAGGCTCATGATAAATGTTTCCTCGGATAACATTCGCCGTTTTTCTTCCAACACCTGCCAGCGAAACCAAATCTTCCAATTCTCTTGGAACCTCTCCATCATATACATCAATTAGCCTTTGGCAACACGCAATAATATTCTTAGCCTTATTGTGATAAAAGCCTGTAGGTTTGATGTCCTGCTCCAATTCTTTTAGATCGGCATTTGCAAACATTTCCACAGTCGTATATTTCTTAAACAAGTCTTTTGTAACTATGTTTACTCTGGCATCTGTACATTGTGCACTTAACATTGTAGCAATAAGTAATTGCCAAGGTGTCTCATAATTTAAATAGCATTTATATTCTGTGGTATAGTAATCATCCAAAAGTTCTAATATTTCCTTAGTTCTTTTTGTCATGCAATCACCTCTTATAGTTTAATCAGACAAGTTCTCGCTTCATGATTTAATGGATTTCTGGTTTTATAATCAAACAATATACTTATCTTTTCTCTCACTATGTCATTTTCCATAGTGACATTAAATTCGAATGTCTCAATATGTGTCATTTTCATCATTTGCTTAGAATTATATTCTTTATAATCAGGTAAAAACTCTCTCTTTTCTTCCTCTGATATATAGAAGTCTCTAATTTTCTCTTTTTCATCATCCTGATTAGTTGCCCAACAAGGTCTGCTCTTAAGATTTTCTCTTAAATATAAGTCATAAATCATTAATTCCTTATACATTTTCATTTTTTCACCGGATACTTTTCCACTAATAAACTCTAACAAAATGTCATATCTCGCCATTCGTGAATGACTTAATTTATCATATCCTTTTTTCTCGTAGAAATCCCCTAAAGCCTTATATAATTCAAATGGTGTTTCAAATTCCCTTAACAAATGTTTAAGTGTATTACAAAACTGACTGCTGTTATAATATATTTCAACCATTTCCTCTACTTTTTTAAGCTCTAGTAATTCATCATGAGATAGCCAATTAGTATATAGTACCTCATATACAGGATTGCTCTTATATACTATTCCATACTCCTTAGCCTTCAAATGCATCTTAGACCCTTTTAGAACCTTCAAAAATCCCAACTGTAATTGTTCCGGCTCTAAGGCATAAACATCATTAAATGACTTAATAAAGCTATTGTAATCCTCATACGGCAAACCTGCTATCAAATCTAAATGCTGATGTATATTCTTAAATTCATTTATTCTTTTTACAATTCTACTTAATTCTTCAAAATCCATAGTTCTGTTAATTTCTCTGATAGTATCCAGATTAGTAGATTGTACTCCTATTTCCAGCTGTATAAGACCCGGTCGCATCTTAGACATTATTTCCAAATCAGCTTCCTCTATCAAATCAGCCCCGACCTCAAAATGAAAATTGGTGATACCATTATCGTGTTCTAATAAATAATTCCATATAGCACGGGCATGCTTTTTGCTGCAATTAAATGTTCTGTCAACAAATTTCACCTGTGGTATTTCATTATCAATAAAAAACTGTAATTCCTTAAAAACTAAATCTAAACTTCTAAGTCTGACTTTTTTGTCAATTGAAGACAAACAATAACTACATGAAAATGGGCAGCCTCGACTTGTTTCATAATAAATAATTTTATTTTTGAACTTTTCTAAATCGTAATAACAAAATGGCACATCATCCAAATTCATTAATTCTCTTGGTGCATTAAATACCAATTCATCATTATCATTTTTAAATACTAACCCATTAATATCTTCTAAGCCAATATCATTAATTACATAATGTCTTACTAATTCTTTAAAGGTTATTTCTCCCTCGCCTTGCATAATCCCTTTTAGACAGTTGAGCTCACCTAATAACCTGTCTGCATCATAAGACACTTCTGGTCCACCTGCCCAAATATCTACATTAGGTAATATTTTCTTCAAATCACCTATTATATTTTTAACATATACAAAATTCCATATATAGCAGGAAAAAGCTACCACATCCGGCTTTTTCTTATATATATCTTCCAAAATCTGCTCTTCATAATTGTTTATAGTATATTCAGCAATTTCTATATTTTCACTATATTCTTTTGAATATTCCTTCAAATTGTATACTGCAAGATTTGAATGTATATATTTGGCATTAATCGCAACTAATAATATTTTCATTAAAAAACTAATCTCCTTGTAATTCTTTCTGAGCTTCCTTCAAAACCGTATTAACGTCTTCGCCTTTTTCAAAAATTCTAGACAATGTCCCACCAAGCATATTTTGAGTTATTCTCTGTGTTTTATCTGTTACATTAATTGTTATTATTTCACTTTCAACTTCATTCAACACATCAAATGGATTGGCAACAAAATATGAAATATAACTATTTTTTTCATCTTTTGCAATGCTTTCGTTTTTCCAAAGCGACGTATTACAAACATCAAAACCTAACTGTTCCCATATCTGAATACAGCCTTGTGTAGAACATTTCGCATATGTAATAAACTCAGCAGCCAGTTCGGGATTCTCAGACTGTAGTGTAACTACCGTTCCTGTTCCTCCTAATGCCACAGAACGTCTTTGTCCGCTTTCAAATACAGGACAAGGCGCAATCGCCCACACATCATCCATCTGTGGCATATAATTAATAAATCGACTCATAAACCACATTGCCTTTGGAAAGGATGCTATTTGTCCACTGGTTAACATTTCAATTCCGGCTTCTGTGTCTATATTTCCTCCATTTGTCAATACAGCCACCCCCGAATTTAACCATTCCTGCTGCATAGTCAGCATTTCTTTCAATGAGTGCTTCTCAATATTTATTTTATTACTTTCTTCATCAATCCAATTCTCATCATATTCCGCCATCGCCAGATACTCCCAGTCTGTGGTCCCTGTATCTACAGCAGTTAATGCCACCTCGCCATTAGAAGCCTTTGCTAAAAATTCACCTACTCTTGTATAATCTTCCCAAGTTTTAATTGTAGTATAATCAATACCATAACTTTCTAAAATCTTGGTATTATAAAACATAACAGTAGTACCTACATGAGTTGGTACTCCGTAAATTACTCCATCCTTAGAATACACATCTAATCTTGACTGGAGTATGTCTTTTTCATACTTTTCCATAGCATCATTCAGAGGATATAGGTTTTCATCTGCCAAATCCATAATTTGCGGAAACTGACCAATTTCCAAATCACAAATATCAGGTGCTCCACTACCATCATTTAATGTCATTATCAAATTTTCAAACAATTCATCAAATGCATAACTTGTAAAAGTAACTTCCAACTTTTTTTCTGGATATTTCTCATTCCATCTATTCACCATGCTGGCATAGAAAGAATTATGCAAATCCTGAAATGACCACATTTCTAAATGTATCCCTTCAGGTTCACCAACTGTAAATGTAGTGTTTCGTTCCTGAACTCCATTGGTATCCACAGCTTGTTTTTCAATAGTCTGTTCATTTACCTCACCAACATTAACAATAGCGTCACCGTTATCACCACAGCCAATTAACATTGCACATAACATTAAGCCACTAAGAAAAACTGCCACCCGTCTCATAAATAATTTCTCCTTCGTATTCTTCCCCATTTATCTTTTTCAAATAATTGTTCCTATCACATCATTTTTATCAAAAATGTTTTGCTCTTTATTTTAACACATTTCTAGATATTTTAAAAATCCTTTTAACATTTAAAAAGGACATTAACCAATCTCTACGAAACAAAAATCCATACAGATTAGCTAATGTCTTTATTTTAATTATCTATATTCTTTATTATCCCATTCGCCAACTGAATGGTTTTCCCAACACTTTCTCATCTCCACCTGTCTGAATATATCTGTATACAGAATAACCTAAATCCAATACTAAAAATAGTGTAAGCGCACTATAAATCACAATTGGAACGTTAACATATGCAGATAATACTACAGAATACGCACTATAGGATATTAATTGCTGGATTAAAGCCACGTAGAACTTCTCCAGAAAAACGAAAGCTAAAATAACAGTTAATAAATCCCCCAAATAGGCATATCTCTCATGTAAGAATGGCATAAAACACATCGTCGTAAGTTCAAATAACAAGAACATAACAATGATAAACTCTTTTTTAATAATTACACCACTTTTAGCTATGTAATACATCATAAACATCAATATTCCCAATGTAAGCCAAATACCTGCTGCTGAATATTCATCTAAGAAAAACTTAGTTCCAAGCATCTGGTAAATATTAGGATAACCCAGACTCAACTGTGGCGATTTTTCTGCCTGAACAAAATAAATTGATAATAATGATTTAATCGATCTTCCTGCCAAAAATGCCGGTAAAATACCAACACAATACATAAGTGGCATAAATAAGAAATGTTTCAAATCAATTTTCTTCATAGCCCATAGTACAATAAGTGCCGGCAAAACAAATACTGACTGTAATTTCAACGCAAACGCAATACCGTAAAAGAACATTCCCTTTGCTGGTTTATCATTCATCAAGAAATATATACACCATAAAATAGCTGTTGTATAAATCACATCACACTGACACCACATTGCACTATTATTAGCAACTGTTGGTAAAATTAGCATAATTCCGTAAATACCTACAGCTCTTGTTCTGTTCCTTGTAATATCATATACAATCTTAGCACTTGTAAATGCCATAATTACATCGAATATTACTGAAAAGCCCTTAACTACATATAGTAATTTAATAGGCAGAAAGCTGAATAACCATACTATAAACACATACATAGGTGTATAGTCGTAAAAATCTCCTGCAAGACCTTTAAAACCACCTGCTTCATTAATCATATCTACCCAGAGACCAAAACCTGCATAATAATCCCATGTTTCATTATCTCTAAGCTGCCATCTCATAATCATTGTAGTTAATGTAATACCAAAGATAAACATAAGATGTAAAAATGATAATTGCATTTTTCCAATTTTATATTCCTTATGTAACAAATTATTTAACCAGTTATCCATCTTATGCCTCCTCCCATGGCGTACTTGTTGATTGTACATATTTGAAAATATACATTCCCATATCAACTAATAAAAGTAATAATACAATAGCATATACCCAATGAGGCGTAACTATAGCATCAGCCAGACACGCCTGATATGCCATATAGCTTACAACTCCATGTACTATTGGAATATATATCTTCTTCATATTAACTAAACCAAAAATTATTGCAAATATTCCAGCCACATATCCATATCTCTCATGCATATATGGAAGGAAGTATACTGTAATCATCCCTACATATAGGAACACTTCAATTACCGAAATATTAGTAACTTTATAATTTTTATATGCCATATAAAACATAAAACACATTAGAATACTTACTGTAAACCACATACCGGCTGGTCCATAGTAATCCCAATATGGCTCAATACCAATTAATTCATACACACCAGGCCAATTGCATTCCAAGTATCCTGTTGCTGTACCTAATTGCTTGCCGTACAAACCAACTGCCTGTGATAAACTCATTCCTGTAGCAATTGCCGGAATCAAACTTAATCCATACATTATTGGAATCCAGATAAAATGTAACAGTTTAACCTTTTTCTTAGTCCATAATATTAAATATGCCGGCAAAATGAATATAGCCTGCATTTTAAACGCAAAAGCAATTCCGTATAAAATCATGGATGGACGTGATTTTCCTTTTAACATAAAATACACAGATAATAAAATGAAGAAAGTATAAATAGAATCGCACTGTCCCCAAAATGCACTGTTGCAAACAATAGTAGGAAAAATCCAAACTGCACCATATGCAAACATAATCTTCGTCTTATTATCTACCATTTCTTTCATAACAAATCCTACTGTAACAGCCAAAAGAAAATCAAATATAATCGAAATCAATTTGACAGCTGTCAAATGATTAATTCCTGTTAAAGATGCAAAATACAGTAAAATCATATAAGGTGTATTGTAATTGTAAAAATCCATTCCCAACGCCTTAAAACCATATTCATCAAACATTGTTAACCATGGGTCTAAAAAATATTCAAAATCACCTGTTACTGTACTTTTTACAGACATTCTAATAGCACAACCGCAAATTGTAATCCCAAGCAGGAATATGAAATCCAAAATTGTGAATTGAACATTTTTAATATTAACCTTTTTGTAAATCAAGCTTCTAATCCACTTGTCCATAACTTTCTCCTTCGCTTTTTTATATTTTCCACTCGATAGATTATATAACATATTAATTTATTTTGTAAACTACTCATTATTTTTAAAAATTGCTTTATTCATTCAGCTTGCTGCCATAGTCAGAAATATTTTACAAAAATGAATTCCATATATGACAACCATCCTTTAGCTCTCTACTGCCAATACGCACCTTCATACTTATACATCACCTTAAATGCAAGGTCACTTAAAGTAGCTGAATCATTAACATATAAACATCCATTCTCATATATATCATAATTATTAGTGTTATAGGCACCAAATATCAAACTATGAACATCACTGACTATCTCTGGAGTAATTGTAACCATATACTCTGTTTTACCATTAGGTATAATAGTAGGAAATTCTATCGTATAGAAATCATTATTAAAGGCATTCGCACCCAATATATCCTGAGTTGTAATTACTGTTCCATCAGCATTCTTTATACTTATTTTATACAATGAACAATTATCCGCTCCTAATGCATTAAACACCTTTACGCCAAAGGTATTAAATGGTTTCTGTACCGTAAAAGTTTGAGTATAAGTATCTGTTAGCAACGGAGTATCCAATTCACTTAATTCTGATAAATCCTGTTTTACGGCTAATGAGTAATGCATAGATACTGTCTTTCCAAGTCTATTATGCGTAAATAACATCAAACCACACCCTAGTAAAATGCAAACAGCCATAGCTATAGCATTAACTATCTTTCCATTCTTTTTCGCATTTGAAAATACTGTATTGGAATTAGTTAATTTGTTTAAACAATTAGCAATTTCCATTATACCCAGTGTTGCTAATGCCATTGTTGAACACATAAAGGAAATACTATACACCTGTCCGGCTTCCCAGACTAAATGAAACATAATTCCACCTAATAGATTTAATATAAATATGTATTCTAATCCAATCTTTCCATCTGACGAAATACAGAAAATATTTTCGCTTTTTCTTTTCTTTATAAAAAACATAAAAGTTGAAATAATGCTTCCCATTACCGCCACAAATATACTTAAGAACAATGTCGCACAATAAATATGACTATAAGCAACCAACATATCATTCTTTTGTCCTGAAATCAAATCATCCTTAGTGGAACCAATGCTTGTTGCACTTATATTATCTATAAAATCATCAACGCCATCACTCCATGTGAGACGCAACTTGTATTTTCCATGAGTTAATAATCCTGAAACACCAATTGTATTAATTCGTGATTTTATTTGAGAAACAGCATAGGCATTTCGTTCTTCCTTTGTTGATAAGTTCTTGATTGCTTCGTCATCTGCAGCATTATAACCTGCTGTGCTGCTAAGCCCTAACATTATCCAATTTGTTGACGGATACCCAGTTTCTTTATAATCATATTTCACATAAATACTTTGAATTGCTGTAAAAATTGCAAACGAAGCAATGCATCCAGCCAAAAATCCACATAAAATCTTGAAGAAATTTTTTAACTTAACAGAATTATTTATTATACATTTAATTTGCAAAATTAAATATATAAATAGTGCAATACCTACAATTCCAACTGTGGCACGAACCTTGACACCTAATACCAGTAATATCCCCATTAATACTGCATATATCAAAACCTTAACATCTTTTTTCTTATTTAATTCAAAGGCTCTGCCTTCTTTATACTTATCAAAAATCAGTGCAAAAAGATAAATAGCACCACAAGAAAAGAACATAGAGAATGTATGTGTATAATAAAAAGGTGCCAGAACATATGTCATTGGATTAAATAAACATATTAATAAAAATAAAATTCCACTTGTTTTCCGAATATATTCCAATGTTTTGTATGTAAAAAAATATGCCAGAGATATCATTATACAGTTAATAATCTGCACATATAACATTAACAATGATTTATCCATACCAATGAACATAGGTATCTTTAGTAACCAAGCTGTAATTATACATAAGGGAATATTGTTAGGATATATTGCAAAATATCCATTAGAATACTCTGGCGACAATTCATTTCCTTCAGCAATCCAAACAGCCTGATCAAATATTTTCAATGTATCATACCTTAAATGTGCCTTTTGACAGATAACAAATGCAATTTGCAACCCACATATAATTATCAAAATGATGTATGGCAAAAATCTAATAATATTATTCTCTTTCTTACCTATTCCACCAACATTTTCAGTTAATTCTTTTTTATTTCCCAATACTAATGTATATACATTATATAAAAATCCAACAATTGCAACAATTCCAAGAATCATATAGATATACACTTTTTTCCCTACTATTATTGTAGATAGAACATTTGCTTCTTCCAAGTTAAAAGCTTTAAATGCTATATAAAAAACAGGAACAATAAATATACAAAGAGATAACAGATACAATATATTTCTTATATTTAAACTTTTATTTTGACCATCCATTTTGTCTAATTTTCCAACCGAATTCATTTTATCCATAAATTAAGACTTATTTGATATAAATATTTTATATCTTTCCTTTCTATATTTTGCTATTTATACGCTACACAGCATTTATCAAAAGTTTCAATATTAAATCCCTGTTCACTAAACACCGAAGCCTGACCTTCCAAAATAATGTATGCACCTCTATCATCCAAATTATCTGTATCTATTCTCATCATATACTTACCAAATGTGACTGGAATAGCATCAAATGGCAATTCAGGGTCAAATGTAGCATTTGCCACATAGTCTGTTGCCGGATATTCAGTCGCAAATAAGACTTTTGCAAAAGAAATGTCATCATTATTCACATAAATTCTGTCTGTTTCCAAGTCTTCGGCAAAATCCACCGCTTCAATAATTCCACTTTGAAAATCAGAGGCAATATATAAATCATACATATTAAAGTAAAATGCTCCAAAGGCTATAAATGCCACAATATAAATAAAAGCAATATATTGATATATATTTTTCTTAAACCAGGATGCGAACTCTATAAGTCCTATAACAAGCGCAAAAATCAAAGGAATATGTAATGTATTAACCTTATTAACATTTATGTTCCCAATTAACAAAGCAAATACCAATCCAGCCAAAATGCTGATAGCTATAAATGTTATTGGATTATAGCTACGGCTTTTAATACTTTTTATTGTATCTGCAAAAATCCTATATACTCCAATTAGTATAAATGGAGTACTGAACTTATAATACATTCCAAACTGGCTGGTACTATTCCAAATCAAATCATCGCTTTGAGTCGAAAACATTGTATAAAAATTGTATATCGAATACTTTAAATTACTTAAAG
Source organism: uncultured Lachnospiraceae bacterium (assembly GCA_964405075.1). GTDB lineage: Bacteria > Bacillota > Clostridia > Lachnospirales > Lachnospiraceae > CAYOMP01. The sequence goes on along the minus strand of CAYOMP010000011.1, from coordinate 13,343 downwards.
ATAATTCTCCACCTCGATATTCCAATAACTTAGGTATAGAAAAAAATCTAGTATTAATTTCCGAAATAAATCCATTATTTACTAACAAAAACAACATTAATGGTAATGCTAATACAAACAGAATAATTACACCAATTACTAAATACGCGTCTAATTTAAATTTTTTGCTACACAACAAATACAAAAATACCAGCACTAAAATCAATGGCACAAATAACCATAATGGTGCGTATGAATACAAAGATAATCCATACGCAATGGCGGCAGGTATGTAAAACTTTGTATTGTTTACAGCTTTTACCAAAAAGTATGTGCCAAATAGCAAAAATGCCGGTGCAATATTAGATTCTAATCCCCAATGTGCAATCATAATGTGCCAAGGCATAACAGCAAAAATCAAAGTTCCTAACAACACCTGCTTTTTGTCCGAAAGAATTTCTTTTAATAACAAATAAAATACCCAGAGTGAAATGCAGGCAAATAATGCCTGTGGAAATCTAACCGCAGCAACGGTTAAATGATTTCCGGTTAATGCAATAACCGGAATAGTAAGATAACTATACAATACATTCATTCCACTTCCCCATGATGTAAAATATACGGGATTAGCATACCCATGTGAATCCATATGATAATTAAGTAACGAATATGCCTCATACCCTGCATAAGCTTCATCCTGATTAAGTCCTGTTGGCGTTGAACCCAATGCTAAAAGTCTAGCCGCGAATCCAATAATCAAAACTAAAACAAGCATTATTTTATACCAGTCAAAATTTATTTTTCCCTTTATCTTCAATGAATTAGTGTTAGACATTCTACTCTCCCCTTTATACATATTTATCTCAATATATTTTCCTAAATTAACTTTTTCCAATAGTTGTCATCATATCACGATTAGCTCTTCTACTTGACGTTTTCTTCGAAATCTATAGTAATCGTCATTCGCCGCGTACTTTGAACAAGCTACTCTTGCTCCAGCTCACTAACGCTCATTATATCATATTTTAGCCATAAACAACACCTTATTATTTTAAGGCTGAACCTTAACCCTAATTCAATATCTAAATACACAATATTGTACTTATATCAGATTTTCATATCTCTCATTGCTATAATCACAAATACTACACATTAAATTGTACTTATGGCAAGATCAACCGTTCTCTTTTCATTTTTCCCATAACTAAAACTACAAGTGTTTTTCACAAAATTGTAAACCCTGTATCTGAATATTTCTATCTATCATTTTTTGTATATTTAGCTTTTTATTGGAAAAACTATTTAAAGTAAATTCGGACCTTTAAGGTCAAAGAAAGGATTTGTCCAATGTCTAACAAAGAAAATAATGCACCTAAAACCTTATATAAAGATTTTTCAAAAAATATATCATATATAGAAAATACATTGAAAGTAAAGGAAAGCTTCGACTTAATTGCCAAACCTTTATGTATCGGAAATAGAAATGCCACTCTATTCCTTATTGACGGTTTCGCAGATAATAATATTTTACAAAAGCTTATGGAAATCTTTTCTAAAATCAAACCAGAGGATTGTCCCAAGGATGTACAAGAATTTCTAAAGATTCACGTACCCTTTTCCCAAGTAGCTCTAAGTAATAACTTTGAAAAAATTACTATTCAGATACTTACAGGAATCAGTTGTCTAATTGTTGAGGGATATGATTATGCAATAATGATTGATGCCAGAGATTTTCCCGCCAGAAGTGTAGATGAGCCGGATAAGGATAAGGTGTTGCGAGGTTCAAGAGATGGCTTTGTTGAAACTGTGGTATTTAACAGTGCTTTAATTCGACGTAGAATTCGCAGTCCTCATCTTGTAATGAAAATGAAATACGCAGGTAGAAATTCTCATACGAACATTGTCATTTCATATATGGATAATCGTGTTGACAAGGATTTCCTTAAAGAATTAGAAAGTAGAATAGACCGTCTTGACGTTGATGCAATGACAATGAATCAACAAAGTCTGGCAGAATGTCTTTTCCCTTATAAATGGTACAACCCTTTTCCAAAATTTAAGTTTTCGGAGCGACCAGATACCGCCGCTGCCTGCATATTAGAGGGAAGCATTGTTATATTAGTAGATAATTCTCCTGCAGCAATGATATTGCCTGTATCTATTTTTGATATTATTGAGGAAGCAAACGATTACTACTTTCCTCCAGTCACAGGAACTTATTTACGAATAACGAGACTATTAATTAACTTTGTTACATTAAGTCTGACTCCACTATGGCTACTGTTAGCCCAAAACCCGGATTTAGTCCCTCACTGGCTGGAATTTGCGTTAGTTCGTGATACTGTTAATATACCCTTAGTCGTTCAATTCTTATTGCTGGAGGTGGCAGTAGATACTATGAAACTGGCGGCAATCAATACCCCAAATATGTTAAATACCCCTTTAAGTATTGTTGCTGGTCTAGTCTTAGGTGATTTTAGTGTTTCCTCAGGCTGGTTCAATGCAGAAGTAATGCTGTATATGGCATTTGTTGCCGTAGCTAACTATAGTCAGGTTAGCTTTGAGCTTGATTTTGCCTTAAAATTTATGAGAATCATAACATTAATATTAACCAGCCTATTCAATGTATACGGTTTTATTGCTGGTTGGATTATTACCATATTGGCAATTATAACCAACAAAACTATTGCAGGCAAAAGCTATGTATATCCTCTCGTACCCTTTAATTTCAAAAAATTAATGCTCCGAATTGCAAGACTTCGTCTAAATCACACCATACTTCCAAAAGACTAAATTATGAAAAACACGCTTTGCGAGTTTCGTTAGTTTCGCGGCACTCGTCGAAACCCCGTGTAAACATAATTTTATCCTCGTTGCTCGCGTAAATCAAATGTACAAAAACGGTCGCGTTTATGCGACCTTTTTTTTCTGCTCTTTTTTCCAGTCTTTTATATTTTTGAAGTGTATCAATTCTTTTTTTATGTTACAATTAACTAATGTAGTATTTCTTAATGTCTTTAATTAATATGTTGATTACATATATTTATGATTTTATACAAAATATTCGTGATATTTGTTATTAAATAGATACGAAAACTACTCATTAATTTGACATAAATACAATCTTAAAGGGTATTTCATAACCCAAAAGGAGCATATATGGAAAAAAAAGCAAATGAACCTTTAATAAATATAACAAATGATTTTTTAGATACTTCCACTACAACTTCTGCTAAGATATGTATAGCCCAGGCATTAATGATACTTATGAAGGAAAATGATTTAGACAAAATATCAGTATCCGATATTACAAAAAAAGCTGGTGTATCCAGAATGTCCTATTATAGATATTTTTCTTCTAAAGTAGAAATATTGGAAAGCTATATGGATTACATACTAAACGAATACAGTCATACCGTTGATGAGGTATATTCGTTCCCTTTCAGAAGCTACGAACACATCCTTTATAGTTTTCATTTTTTTAAAAACTATCAGGATTTTGTTCTATGCCTTGACAAAGCAAATCTAACTGATATTTTGTTATTTAGATTAAATAAATATATTGAAGAAAAAATCGGAACAACACCCGACAATTCTGCCGAATATTATGCATCCTATTATTATGCCGGTGCACTTTGCAATATTTATATTCAATGGATGCGAACCGGTATGAAGGAATCACCAAAAGAAATGGCAAGAATAGTATACAAATTATCAAAGTGTTGATTTAAAACCACGAACAAATCTTGTTAATTAATGTAAAAGATAGTCATAATACCGTAATTAATATATACTATTTTAAAATCAATAACGAATGTATCTCGTTAAGTTTATACAAATACCTATAGAAAAGAGAGATTAATATGAAAATTAGTTCAATACTTGGAAAAGACAACATAACACTTTCATTTGAAGTATTTCCTCCTAAAAAGGCAGATGCTTACGAAAGTGTAGAAATGGCCACAACAGAAATAGCTAAGTTAAACCCTTCCTTTATGAGTGTAACCTATGGTGCTGGTGGCGGAACCAGTGATTATACCGTTTCTATCGCTTCAAATTTGCAGAATAATTGTAACGTAACAGCTTTGGCTCATTTAACATGTGTCTCTTCCACAAAAGATAGAATTACAGAGCAATTATCACAGCTAAAGGCAAAAGGAATAGAAAACATTCTTGCCTTAAGGGGAGACATTCCTGAAGAAGGCGTTCCTGATTTTGAGCATTATAACTATGCCTCTGAGCTTGTAGCAGTTATTAAGGAATACGGTGGTTTTTGCATAGGCGGTGCCTGCTATCCTGAAGGTCATCCAGAATCTGTTAACACAAAGGAGGACATTCTTAATCTAAAGAAAAAAGTAGATGCAGGTTGTGAATTTTTGACTACTCAAATGTTCTTTGACAACAATGTACTATATAATTATTTATATAAAATTCGTGAGAAAGATATACATGTACCAATTGTTGCTGGAATAATGCCAGTAACTCATGCCAGTCAAATTACAAGAATATGTAAGCTGTCCGGCTGCATTTTACCTAGTCGTTTCAAATCAATAGTTGACCGTTTCGGTGATAATCCAGCCGCAATGCAACAGGCAGGTATTGCCTATGCAACAGAACAAATTATTGATTTAATAGCTAATGGTATTAATAATATTCACGTTTATACTATGAATCAGCCAGACGTTGCAGCAAAAATCCAGAGTAATCTGTCTGACATTCTCTAATTTAGGATTGTTCTGCGTAGGTCGCGTAAAAGAACAAAGAATGTGCCTTGGCACATTCTCGCGCCGAGCGCGGTCGTTTACGACATTATACATCCTCGCGCGAGTGCGCATATTGCACGGAGTGCTTTTTGTATCATAGGATAACATGATACTTTATCACATTAATTCGTCAAGGTGTTTCCTATGATACAAAAAAGCAGATGATTAGGAATGTTTTCCTAACTATCTGCTTTTTTCATACTAAATACTGTTCTTATCTTATTTCATACCTGAAATCATTGGATTTCCACCACATATCTCAATTCAAGATTCTATTACAAATTATTTGAATACATATGTATATCTGCTTTTTCATTTTTTATTACAATATTTCTGATTTCACTTCTCAAAATCTCCGTTGCACCATTTATAAACACTTTGGTATTTGGAAAAATCATTCCATTAACCTTAATAGTTCCGCCTTTACAACGTTCATTTTGATCTTCTAAATCCTCTTTCAGCTTCATTTGCTTAGATAATTCTGCTGTTTTACTTATTTTCATTCTCATAACTTCTTTTTGAACATTACCTACCAAACCTGGATTTTTTGCCTGAAACTGAGTTCGCAGTTTTTTAACCTTCTTTTCAGCTTCTTCAACCTCAGTTTTAATTCTGGTTATATTCTCATCTATTTGATATAACTGTTCAATTAGCTTATTTTTATCAATTCCAACCTTAACAGCTGTCATAACCTCAGCCTTGTTTCCAATCAACGAAGCATCCACTGATTCTATTGCTCTGACAGTACCTCCAACTATTGCACCTTTATTCCCCGATACAACAACCTTTTTGTTAGAGAACACATCACAGTTCATAATCGTATTAGCATTTACATCTCCCCCCGCTACAACTTTTGTCTGTTCAAAGAACTTAGCACTTACATTACCTTTAGCATTTACATATCCAAATCCCTGTCCTTGCATACCATTTCGTAAAATAACATCTTTTCCAGCAATTAACTCAGCCGCCTCAACACTACCATCTACTGTAATACTGCCTGCTGCCTCAATCCTAGCTCGTGCTTCTACGTTACCGGTAACCAAAATATCACCATTAAATTTTACATCCCCTGTTGTAACATCCACATTACCTGCAATAACATATAAATTACGAACATTAAGTTTACCACCTTTAAATTCCGCTTTTCCCGGTTGTGTTGCAACATAAGTCTTACCGTCTTCTAGAATTTTAAATCCTTTTCCTCTTAAAGGATTAAGTGGTCTTCCTCTTCTTGCTGATATAGTCTTCCCAAAAACATCTATACCATCTATGCCTTCAACTGGTTCAACATATACTACCAGAATATCATTTTCCGTAACCATAGGAATTTTACCTAATTTATTATAATCTACAGTACCATCTTCTAATATAATAGGTTTCTTATTCTCATCAATATCAAAATGAAAATCAAAATTACCATCCACACCATCTACAGGCTTTGTTCCCCTGGCAACTAATGTACTTATAAAGTTAATATTATTACTAATCATCTTCTGAATATTCTCTATAGATATTCCATAACATATATTATTTTTATTTAATATGTCTAATATTTCCCCAACGGTATATTTGTTAGCGTTACCTTTTATGGTTAAATAGACTTCTGTTTTGTCCCCCGATACTTTAACATCAGCCTGATCTAACAATTCTCCTTTTAATTCCTTCTCCTCCATCAAAATCTACCTCATTAATTCATGTGCTAGATTAATAGTTCCCTCTTTCGTTTTACAATAATATACTGATTATATCATATGCACTAATATTAATACAATATATGAATTATCATTTTTTTAACAATCTTTATTTTCTTTTAACAAATTATATTATATTTATTCTTGCTTTTTACTACCGACAACCATAAAAAAATACTTACTTGTCGTATGCTTATCAACGCAAAAACTCCCCCAGAAAACTGAGGGAGTTTTATATTTACATTATAAAAAGTAAAAACTCTTCTTTTTAATTATTTAACATACATAAAGTTCTTGAAACCAAGTGGTGATGTATACCATCCCTGAAGAGTATCTTTAGCCATAAATATATCTACATAATAGTAGATTGGACATAACATCCAGTCTTCAAAGATTAAATCTTCTGCCTGATGCATCATAGCCATACGTTCTTCTGCATCTGAAGATTCTTTAATCTTAGTGATTAATTCATCGTATTCAGCATTTGACCACTGAGCATCATTGTTTCCACCACCAGTAATCCACATATCAAGGAATGAGATAGGATCATTGTAGTCACCTAACCAACCGTTACGAGCGATCTGATAGTCACCAGATTTACGAGTCTGTAAGAATGTAGCCCATTCCTGAGATACTAATTCTACATTAACACCAATCTGTGCCCACATGTTCTGTAATGCTTCACCAACCTGCTGGTGTCCTGTTCCTTCATTGTAAAGGTATTCAATTGTTGGAAGACCTTCACCATTTGGATATCCAGCTTCTGCTAAAGCTTCTTTAGCTAATTCTAAGTTTCCTTCATAGTCAGTTGGATCGTAGTAATCTCCACCAACTTCACGGAATTCTTTAGTTGCATCAGCATCAGTTAAACCGATAGAAACGAAAGCTCCAGCTTCTACCTGTCCAGATTTACCAACCTGTTCACAGATATAAGTACGGTCTACTGCTAAGATTAATGCTTTACGAACTAATGGATTGCTTAAAATTTCATCCTGAGTATTGAAACTTACATAGTAAGTACCAATCTGTCCTTCTTTGTAGTAATCAGACTGTGTAGATAATGCATCGATTTCGTCCTGTGGAACTGAATCAATAAATGATAATGAACCAGTTTCATATGCTGAAAGAATAGCACCATCATCTTCCATTAATACAAATTCAATTGAATCTGGACCTAATTCAGCAGCATTCCAGTAGCTTTCATTCTTAACTAATGTAATACTTGCATTGTGTGTCCAGTCAGATAAAGTGTAAGGTCCGTTAGAAACATAAGTTTCTGGAGTAGTTGCCCAAGCATCTGGATTAGCTTCTACAGCTGCCTGGTTTACTGGCATATATGTTGGGAATGCACATAACTCTAAGAAATATGGAGTTACTGCAATTAATTTAACTTCTAAAGTTTTGTCATCAACAGCTGTTACTGATAATGTACCATCTTCAAATCCTTCAACACATTCAAACATATAAGCATAGTCTGCTGCTGTTTCTGGAGCAATTGCTCTGTTCCAAGAATAAACGAAATCGTTTGCTGTTACAGCTGATCCATCTGACCAAGTAAGACCATCACGTAATGTGAAAGTATAAGTTAACTGATCATCTGAAATTTCATAACTTTCAGCCTGTGCACACTGTGGTACACCGTTTTCATCAAGTCTCATTAAACCTTCAAATGCATGTGTAATGATAATACCTGCATCTACAGCTGAGTTTAATGCTGGGTCAATTGTGTCTGGTTCCGCACCAACATGAACTGAAATACCATTTCCTGTTGCTGCTGCGTCTGTTGTTTCTGTTGCTTCTGCAGATTCTGTTGTAGTTTCTGCACTTGTGTCTGCTGCAGTATTTGCTGACTTATTTCCGCATGCTGTAAGCATACTAGCTGTCATAGCTACAGTAAGACCTAAAGCTAATAATTTGCTTTTTTTCATAATAGTATCCTCCTATTAATTTATTTTAGGCTATTGCCTAATCTATTTTTTATCGCTTTTAACGCAATAAACATATTTACTTCCCATCATTAATTAATTTTGTCAACATTGTGACATGCAACGAAGTGACCCGGTTTAACTTCCTTAAATTCTGGTTCAACATGCGCACACTGTTCTGTTGCGTATGGACATCTAGTTCTAAAACGGCATCCTGATGGTGGATTCAACGGACTAGGTACATCACCTTCAAGAACGATTCTCTTGTTGTTTCTGGCAATCTTTGGATCTGGAATAGGGATTGCTGAAATAAGTGATTTTGTATATGGGTGAAGCGCATTCATAGTAACTTCATTACTATCTGACAATTCCACTAATTTACCTAAATACATTACGCCAATTCTATTTGAAATATGCTTAACAACAGATAAATCATGAGCAATAAATAAATATGTTAAACCTAATTCTTCCTGTAATTCTTCAAACATATTAACAACCTGAGCCTGAATAGAAACATCAAGGGCTGATACAGGTTCATCACATACGATAAATTCAGGATTAACAGCCAATGCTCTGGCAATACCAATACGCTGTCTTTGTCCACCAGAGAATTCATGTGGATATCTGTTGGCATGTTCAGGATTCAACCCTACTCTTCTTAACATTTCAATAATGATTTCTTCTCTTTCTTTTTTATTAGAAGCCATCTTATGAATGTCAATAGGTTCTCCAATAATATCACTGATAGTCATACGAGGATTAAGTGATGCATATGGATCCTGGAATACAATCTGCATTTTCTTTCTATATGGAAGCATCTTTGCATGAGTAATATCTTTTCCATCATAAATGATTTTACCTGCTGTTGGTTCTGTAAGTCTAAGAATAGAACGACCTGTTGTAGTTTTACCGCAACCAGATTCACCTACCAAACCTAATGTTTCACCTTTATTGATATAGAATGAAACATTATCTACGGCCTTAACGTATTTTTTGCTAAATAAACCAGATGCAACTGGAAAATACTGTTTTAAACCTTCTATTTCAACTAATTTCTTCTGTTCCATTATTTAGCACCTCCGTTTTGAGCTTCAAATGCTTCTTTTTGTAACATCCAGCAAGCACTATAATGTTCTTCTGTAACATCAGTGTATTCTGGCATCTGACGAAGACATATCTTCATACAGTTCTTACATCTTGGAGCAAATGGACATCCCGCTGGAGGATTTAATAAATCAATTGGAGTTCCTTCGATTGGAACTAATTTCTTATGCTCTGTCTCATCAAGTCTTGGAATTGAATTAATCAATCCTTTTGTATATTCATGCTTTGGATTGTAGAAAATATCCTCTGTATTACCATATTCTACAATTCTACCGGCATACATAACCGCGATTTTGTCACACATGCTGGCAACAACACCTAAATCATGCGTAATCATAATAATTGACATTCCAAGCTTATCCTTTAATTCCATCATAAGTTCAAGAATCTGTGCCTGAATTGTAACATCAAGGGCTGTTGTTGGCTCATCAGCAATAAGAAGCTTTGGTTCACAGGCAAGTGCAATAGCTATCATAACACGCTGACGCATACCACCTGACAGCTCATGTGGATACTGTTTTAATCTCTTTTCAGGCTCATTGATACCTACCAACTGTAACAATTCGACTGCACGAGCTTTAGCCTGTTTTTTATCCTTATCTGTATGAAGTCTGATAACTTCACAAATCTGATTTCCAATTGTATATACAGGGTTAAGAGAAGTCATTGGATCCTGAAAGATAATACTTATCTCTTTACCACGAATCTTTCTCATTTCTTTTTCTGTCATTGAAGTAATTTTATGACCGTTGAAATCAGTTTCTCCGTCCATAACCTTACCATTTGCAGGTGTAAGCTTCATAAGTGAAAATGCTGTAACAGATTTACCACTACCTGATTCACCTACAATACCTAATACATCTCCCTGCTTTAATTGTATATTAACATCATTTAAAGCCTTAACCTCTCCAGCTGGAGTAAAGAAAGAGAGTTTTAAGCCGTCTATATTCAATAAATTATCTTTATTTTCCATCTTAATCTCTCCTTACTTCTTTAATTTAGGATCGAATGCATCACGAAGACCATCGCCCAATAAGTTAAATGCTAAAATAATTAATGAAATTAACAATGCCGGTATAAGCAATCTATGAGGATATGAACGAATACCCTGAATGGCATCATTAGCCATCGAACCTAAACTTGGCATTGGTGCCGCTACACCGATACCGATAAATGAAAGATAACTTTCTGTAAAGATTGATGATGGAATCTGTAATGTAGTGGTAACAATCAATGTACCAATACAGTTAGAAAGCAAATGTTTCTTAATAATTCTGGTATGACCGGCACCTAATGCCTTCGCAGCTGTAACAAATTCCTGTTCCTTTAATGTAAGTACCTGACCACGAACAATTCGAGCCATACCTACCCAATATAAAAGTGAAAATACGATAAATATACAAATCATATTAACACCAACTTTTTCCATCCATTGAATATTATACTTTTCAGCAAAATTTTTAATTGGATATTTCATAGTTACTGTTAAAAGAATAATAATCATTGTATCTGGTACTGTATAGATAATATCTACTATACGCATCATAATCATATCAACACGACCACCAAAATATGCAGCACATGCTCCGTATGTAGAACCAATAATTAATACTAATACACTGGCTACCATACCAACTAATAATGAAATTCTGCTACCCATCATTGTTCTAACCATATAATCACGGCCCAAACTATCAGTACCTAAAATATGTGGGAATACATTTTCACCCGCATCAATTCTTGCTAATTCTTCTTCCGAATACTGCATTGGAGAAAGGTTTTCACTACCTCTAATCTGTTCGTCATATGAATATGGCCAAAATGATGGCATTACAAATGAAAATATCATAATAGCAATGATTACAATTATTGATGTAACCGCTATTGGATTCTTAAATAATTTTTTCATACCATCTTTAAAAAAGCTGGTAGATTCACGCATTACAACTAAACTCTGTTTTTCACTTTCTTCAGCAGGAAGAAAATCTGAAACATCTAATTGCATACTCAATTTATTCTTTTTACTTGGTTCCATTACCATTTTCCTCCTAATTAATTTAACTTGATACGAGGGTCAACTATTTTATAAACAATGTCCACTACAACGTTCATTGTAATAATTAACGCTGCATAGAAAACTGTTGTACCCATTACCAAAGGATAATCTCTACTTGTGATTGAACTGATAAATGAATCACCAAGCCCTGGAATTGTAAATAATTTTTCAACAATAAAACTACCACAAAGAGTTCCTGCTGTTAAAGGTCCTAAGTATGTAATTACAGGTAAAATAGCATTTCTTAATGCATGTTTAAATAATCTGACAAACTGACTCAAGCCCTTTGCTCTGGCAGTTGTCATATAATCCTGTCCTAATACATCTAATATACTTGATCTCATCAAACGAGCAATGTATGCTGCTGGATACAAAGCTAAGGAAATAACTGGCAACACATAATGTGCCGGACTAGTTAATCCATATGTAGGTAATAATTCGAACTTAACACCAAAGAAGTAAATCAAAAGTGTTGAAGTAATAAAACTTGGTACCGCAATACCCGTGGTTGAAAATACAATAATCAAATGGTCTAACCATTTTCCTCTATTTAAAGCTGCAACAGAGCCTAATGGCACACCAACTAATACTGCAATAAGAATTGCCCATCCACCCAATCTGGCAGATACAGGAAAACAAGTAGCGATAATATCGTTAACTGTTCTACCTCTTTGCTTAGTTGATAAACCTAAGTCTCCATGTAACAAATTTACTAAATAATTTTTGTACTGTACAGGAACCGGCTTATCCAATCCGTACTTTTCGTTTAAAGCCTGCATTGTGGCTTCAGATTTTGCTTTTTCTGAAAGAAAAGGGCCACCTGGTATCATATACATTAAGAAAAATGTTATTGTTGCTACTATAAATAATGTAAGTAACCCATATCCTACTCTCTTGAAAATATAGCGAGTCATTTAATTGTCCACTCCTTAAATTATTTTTTTAAGGCAATCTGCCTTGTAATATATTTAAAATTTATATTGCATATGTACTTCATACAAGTTACTTTTATGCAAGTATAAATTACATTCAAACATTTCACATAAAAAATAACACTTCAGCTTGTCATCTTTGTCAAAACCTACGAAGTGCTAGCATATCCTATTAAACCACTGTGTTATTTTAGTTAAATAATCGTCATATGTCAATACATAAATTTTGCATTTAAATGCGCTGTTTTTATGTTTTTTCGCATAATTATTCATTTCAATTCTATATTTTTTCTTACTGATAAAAATTACATTTTTCATTTCAATCTTATATATCTATACAATATTTTACATTTTATTCTTTTTTTATTTCAAATTTTCACCTTATCAATTTGTCTTTTTATTTCCGAACGCTGATTTTATCAGCATTTCCTCATTAGTGTGTTCACACGTTGTCGCGTTTTTACTTTACCACGTTAACGTTTTATCCGTTAAATGCGACAAAATGTGCGCTAACCACATACATATGTAAGCAGTCATTCTACACTTCTAATTTCATCTTATATTCTTTCAATAATTTTTATAATAATTCTTCAAAAAAATTACGTTTTTTTTAAGCTTTTTCAACGTTTATATACACCTGACATATCATATGTATAATGCCACTATCTGTTTTAAAAATTCAAAATGAAATTATTTATTCAATCTGCCACACTAATAAAACCAATTTATTAGTTGCACTTATAATTTTCATATATGTTCTAGCCTTAGAATTTATTTTCATACCAAATATACAGTATGTTATAAAAACTAAACATTCTACATCTTCGCGCAAGTATGCATCTATTGCAGAGCATTTTTAATTCATAGGAGGACTTTCTTATGAAATAAAAAGA
>CAYOMP010000010.1:0-41164 GCA_964405075.1 uncultured Lachnospiraceae bacterium | reverse complement strand
CTTTTGTTCTTTTACAATACCACAATCAATTAACTGTTCCATATGATGCGATACTGTTGAAGGTGCTAAATGTAACTTTCTGGCAATAGTTTTTCCGTTAGCGTCTCCCTCTTCACTAATAATATCTATTATCTTAATTCGATTATCATCTGCTAATACCTTAAGAATACTTAACGCCTTCTGGCGTCCTAAAATACGCTGTTCAGAATATAATGTATATTGACGTTTATCATTATAATATGTAACTGTATTTCTAGGTAGCATACATATTGGAATAAACCCATGGTAATCAAAGCCGTCTTCTACACAAAACTGCCTTGACAAAAATTTTTCTACAATATCCATTGGGGCCATTATATTTAACTGTTCTTCAATATCTTTTTGAAATTTCGGAATTAATTTCTCAAATCTATCTAAATATTCTTCTAATTCAGGAGTCTTTATATCCTCTATGGCGGCAAAATACATATCCAGATATTCTTCGCGTTTATTAATAATTCTTTTCAAATTCACAAAACTATTTATAGGAAACTTTCTTTCGTCCATTAATTGACTTAAGAATTCATCATCTTCCAGAGCCCTTCTAGTCTCTTCTATAGTGGCAAAATATCCAAATATCTGACGTACAAATACATCTTGAGGCATACTTTCTATATATTTTCTATATTCATACAAATCGAATTGGTCTGCTTTGTAATCCATTAAAAATTCCAAAAGTTCAAAGCCGCCTAAATATAATGAATTGACTATTTCTGCAAATTCTCTATGTTTCTTTTTCATTTTTGAAATGAATTCTTCTCCATAGATTTCTCGACATAGTCTCCCATCTAAATTATCAGCAAACATACCTGCAATTACCGCAACATATTCAAACTGTCTATTATATGCAAAATACACATTATCTCTTAACTGAATTTTCATTTTAAGCTCCTTTAAGTAATTTTGTAGGTTTTATCGATTATTATAACGCTTATTTCTTGTAATCTTGGTTTTCCCCATTCAATAGCATTTCTAATATATTATAATATCATTGAAACACATTTATATCAAACATATAATCGATTATTAATAATACCTTGCATTTACTTAATTTTACGCCAATTCTTCTATCATTTCTTCACCTGAATCCACACATTCAGAATCTCTAAACTCACCTTTTTTACTTAAGTATAATGTATATCCAAAAAATGTCAAAACCGTAATTATCCAACTAATTGGATAAGATGCCAAAACACCATAAATTCCTAATCCTATCTTAATAGCAAGTAGTATCCATCCCTGTCGTATGAAACACATACCTGTTATAAAAAGTATAGATGCTTCCCTACTGTGTCCCATCGCTCTTATTACACAAGACATTGCATATCCTATATCAAGTGCAAGATAAAATGGAATGTCAAAATACATTGTCAATTTAGCATAATATACTACTAATTCGTCTGACGAGAATATATAGAAAATCTTATCACCAAACACCATGCATATTGCGAAACCAACTGCCCAGACAATTGTTTCAAGAATACACATAGCCTTTATTCCTTCCAATATTCTCTTACCCTTTCCAGCCCCATAATTTTGCCCTACAAAAGTCATCGTTGCCATAGCAATTGCAGGCCCTGGTAGCATTAATATTCCATCTACTTTATTGAATACACCAAATCCTGCCACCATTTCCTTTCCCATAGCATTAATATGAGCCTGAATAATTACATTGGATAAAGCTACAATCATACTCTGAATACCTGCTGGTAATCCCATTTTTAATACTTCTGGCACAATATATTTGTCTATTCTTATCTTTTTTACATCAATTCTAAAAGCTTCTGTAGTTGTAACCATAGAATAAATAACAGCTACTGCACATACAAAGAAGGATATTACCGTTGCTATTGCTGCACCTTTTGCTCCCATTTTCAAAACCGCTACAAATACAAAGTCCAAAACAATATTTACTACTGATGCAATTACCAGATAAATAAATGGTCTTTTGGAATCTCCAAAAGAACGTAATATTCCACTACCTACATTATAGATTAATTCAAACATAGCTCCTGCCATATATATTTTCAAATAGGCACTAGCCTCATCCATAATATCAGCAGGTGTAGAAACACAATGTAATAATGTATTGGCAACTAGTATTCCAAATATGGATAATGCAATACCTCCCACTAATGTTAGCCCCGCCATTGTATGTACGGCATCCTTAAGTTTCTTATCTTCTTTGGCACCTACGCAATGTGCAATAACCACACTTGCTCCAGCTGAAATCCCTACGAATAATCCGATTATTAATCTAATCAAAAATGTATTGGCTCCAACAGCTGCCAAAGATATATCACCAGCATACCTTCCTACAATTGCAGAATCCACTGCTATATATAATTGCTGAAACAAATCCCCAAGCATTAAAGGAATTGCAAACTTTATCAACAATGGTGTTACTTTTCCCTGCGTCATATCAATACTCTTCATAATATACCTCCTAATAATTATTTTTATAATAATCGAATTAGTTTTATGTATATTCGATTATTATAAATCTTATTCGGTATATTATTCCATTTATCTTGAATTGTCAATATCTTTTTCTATTATTATCGAATTAGTTTTAATGTAATTCTATTATTTTACACCAAAATATTAGTAACTTGATTTGTTAACTGTTAATAGTCTTAGTTTAACCTACTATTCTAGCTCTTCAATATCATTCACAGGTTCTTTTAAGCCTTCTATTTTAACATTTTCTTTCTGTGAATAATCCCATAATGCCGCGTGTATGGCCTCTTCTGCCAACAGCGAACAATGTACCTTTGCTGGTGGCAAACCATCTAATGCATTCATTACAGCCTTATTTGTTACTTGCATTGCTTCGTCGATAGTCTTTCCTTTAACTAATTCAGTAGCCATGCTACTAGTAGCAACTGCTGCTCCACATCCAAAAGTCTTAAACTTCACATCAGTTATTACTCTATTTTCATCTATATCTAAATACATTCTCATTATGTCGCCACATTTGGCATTTCCTACAGTTCCAACACCACTAGGATTTTCTATTTCTCCAACATTTCTTGGATTGTTAAAATGATCCATAACTTTTTCAGTATACATATTCTTTTAGCAGATTTTCTCTGCCCTACCTCCTTTTTGACCAAAATTTTTTATTATAAATTTTTTATCCTTTTCTTAATCATTACACATTTTATTAATTCTTCAAATTCTCATTCTTAGAAAAATCCTCAAATAAAGGTGACATTTTTCTAAGTTTTTCTACTATTTCTTTAATTCGTTCAACAGTAAAATCCAATTCTTCAATTGTTGTCTCATTTGATAAAGTCAATCTTAATGAACCATGTGCTATTTCATGTGGCAGTCCTATAGCAAGTAATACATGGGATGGGTCTAATGAACCTGACGTACATGCCGAACCACTAGAAGCACATATACCACTTTGATCTAGTAAAATCAACAAAGATTCTCCCTCTATAAATCTAAAACATACATTAACATTATTAGGTAATCTATCGGTTAAATGTCCATTAACCCTGGTATATGGTACCTCCTCTACAATCCTTTTTATAAAATAATCTCTTAACCTAGAAATTTTACAACTATCTTCTTCCATATTTGCGAAGGCTATTTTGGCAGCTTTTCCAATTCCTACAATTCCAGGTACGTTATGGGTTCCTGCTCTTCTTTGTCTTTCCTGGGCACCACCATGTATAAACGAATGTATCTTCACCTTTCTTCTAATATACAAAAATCCGATGCCTTTAGGCCCGTTAATCTTGTGACCACTGGCACTCAACATATCTATATTCATTTTTTCCACATCTAACGGAATATGTCCAAAGGCCTGTACTGCATCTGTATGGAATAGTATCTGATGTTCTTTTGCAATTTTTCCAATCTCTTCTATTGGCTGAATTGTACCTATCTCATTATTGGCAGTCATAATCGTTATCAGAATAGTATCCTCTCTTATGGCATTTTCCAATTCTTCCAGACTTATTTTTCCAAACTCATCTACGTTAAGATAGGTTATTTCAAAGCCTTCTCTTTCAAGATATTCTAATGTGTGTAATACCGAGTGGTGTTCAATTTTGCTACTGATAATGTGTTTTCCTTTGTTAGCATATGCCTTAGCAACAGCCTTAATAGCCCAGTTATTAGATTCTGTTCCGCCTGCTGTAAAATATATTTCATTTTCTTTAGCATTTATCCCACTAGCTATTATTCCTCTTGCATTATCCACTGCTTTCTTACTCCTTTGCGAAAAAGAATAAATCGCTGATGGATTTCCATATTCCTCAGTAAAATAAGGTAGCATTTCCTGTAAAACTTCTGGATGTACCTTTGTTGTTGCTGCGTTATCTAAATATATTAAATTACTCATTTTTATACTCCTTTTCCTAATAAAACTATAGTATTTTAAGCATCAAATATCCTATTTCGTTTGTATTTTTATTAAGTAGAAATTACGATTTTTTATCATTTTCCTTATATATTTTTTAAATCATCAAAGCATATGTTTAATGAGAAAACATTTAACTTTTTCTCTTTCTTTTTTAATTATTAACCCCTTAATAGTTTTCCTATTATTCATACCTTTTTGCTATGATTTATATTCAAAAAAATTAGCATAATTATTATATATAAACTATCCAACATAAATGTAATAATAACTATTAAATGTTAAACAGTTACATTTTGAACTATATCATTTCTTTTTTCCTAGTATTCCGATATGATATGTATATATTAAAACCAACACGTATGTTTGTCAAGGGTTCTCTGTAGTAAAAGTTAATAATAAACATAGAACCGTATAATCGCTAGAAATGACAATTCTATATTATAAACAGAATAGAAAAACGCCAACCAAATGATTGACGCCTTCAAATCACACTCTATACATTTTTCAAAGTTTTACTATATGTAATATAGAATAAAATCATTGCAATTATAACAGCAAAATAATCTGTTACAGGTTGTGCTAAAACTAATAATCTTGCTGAATCAAACAATGAGTTAAATAAGAATAATATTGGCAAATACACCAATCCCTGTCTGCTGATTGACAATACTAACGATGGTAATGCAGCACCTGTTGATTGTAACGCATTAATAAACACGAATAAAATACCAAGAATAGGCCCTGAATAAATGTATATTCTTGTGAAAGACATTCCATACGTGAATGCCTCCTGGTCCGTTAAAAATGCCTTAACAAGTGGACCTGCTCCACAGTAGCATATTGCAGTCATTATAAGGCTTAATCCAAATGCTAACAATAAAGAAAACTTCAATACACTAATATAACGTTTCCTATTCTTCGCTCCAAAACAATATCCTAACAATGGCTGAATACCTGTACCCAAACCTATAAGCAACATTACAGCAATCATGTTTACCTTCATCGCAACACCTAATCCAGCAACTGCCATATCTCCATGGCCTGCCATCAAATTATTAGTTACAATATTGGACATGCTCATTAAAATACTATTTAATGATGCCGGAACACCAATTGCAAAAACTCCCGAGGCAATTCCTTCACTAACCTTGTACTCCTTTATGTCAATAGAAAGCATTGTATTCTTTGATAACATATGAACTAAATAATAAACTGTAGCTAACACATTACCCACAACAGTTGCCAGCGCAGCACCAGCTACATTCCATCCAAAGCCAAGAATCATTACCGGATCAAGAATAATATTTGCCATATTACCAATAATCATACCAAACATTGCTTTTTTTGCCTGTCCATCAGAACGTACAATATTACTAAATGTATTACTTACTATTAAGAAAGGTATACCAATTGCTACTATCTGTAGATACTGCTTGGCAAACTCCAACGTATCATCACTGGCACCTACAAGCTTACAAATTGGGGCAGCAAAGATAAATACACACACCATAGCAATCAAACCAATTACTAAGCCAGTCCAAAAGCAAAAAGCAGAAACCTTTTTAGCCTTTTCTGCTTTTCCTTCACCTAGTAGTCTTGATATTAATGATGTTCCACCTATACCAAATAACATACCAACGGCCATAAATATTAAAAATACCGGTGTTGCTACAGATACAGCAGCAACCATATATGCATTGTGTGTCTGACCAATAAAAAATGTATCTGCTAAATTGTAAACCAATACCATTATCATACTTACAATAGAAGGAACAATATTACTAATTACTGCCTTTGGTACTGGTGCATCTCTAAAAATTTCTATACTTTTATCCTGCATATTATCCTCCATACATATTCACTAATTTGACTAATTTTGACAAACATTTCAATTTTAGCATTTTGCAAATTCATTTGCAAGAAGAATACTATCGGATTATATAGTTTTTTATTCTGGAAACTTAATATTTATATATTCCTTTATAAGTTTTACACAGCCATCTCTACCTACCCTGTCACTATTCAAAACTAAATCATAGTTAGTAGGATTAGTCCAATTTTTTCCACCAGAATAATAATTATAATACTTTGCACGATACTTATCTGTCATACGTATTAGTTGATGAGCTCTTTCTTCTGAAACATGCATTTTCTCTCGAATAGATTTAACACATGCTGCTCTAGGTGCTTCAATATATACACTAATAACATTATTATGATTTTTTAAAATATCATCTGCACATTTACCTATAATTATACAGCTTTGAGTCTTAGCAAGAGTCCTAATAATTTCCGCTTGGATATTAAAAACATTCATATCCGAAGTAAAATTCTTCTGTCCTGGTTCAATTATATTAGATACTGGTAATCTTCGTAAAAAATTGGCTACATATTTTCCTCTTAGCTTTTCATCAGTTTCTACAAATATACTTTCATCAATTCCACTTACCTCAGATGCCATTGTAAGAATTTGTCTGTCATAACAAGGAATTCCTAATTCCTGTGACAAACGCATTCCAATATCCTTTCCACCACTGCCAAATCCTCTTGCAATAGTAATTACATAATTTTTCATTTTCACCACCCCTTTGCTAAAACTATTCTTTTCTACTCTGCATCAGCTTTTAAAACAGCATTTAACATAACTGTAGCACCTTCTGTACAATGCTCTGGTGATGAATATTCTGGTTCACAATGTGATAAACCATCTTTTGACTGGACAAATATCATTGTTGTAGGCAACATATATGCTACAAACTGTGCATCATGTCCTGCTCCAGAGTGAATATACTGATGTGATATTCCTGCTTCTTCAGCTGCTTCCTTTACATATCCTACTAATTTTTTGTCCCAATATACTGTATCTCTATTCCATGCTTTTACAACTTCACATGTACAGCCTTCCCAAACCTTATCAGCACAACTCTTTACTATAGCCAATACTTTTTCTAAAACTTCCGGATTTTCATGTCTGGCATCAAAAGAGAAATCGAAGAAATCTGGAACACAAGTATGTACACATGGATGACACACTACTTCACCTGTTGTATATACCAAATCTTCATAACCTAACTTATCAATTTCTTCATGTAAGTAACATAATGCCTTTGAAGCAGCCAAGAATGCATCTTTTCTTTTTGGCATTGGGAATGTGCCGGCATGTGTTGTCTGTCCATAGAATTTTAATCTGTAGTTAAACATTCCAAGTACACAATCAACAACACCCACGTCATTTCCAGCATCCTCCAAAATAGGACCCTGTTCAATATGTGTTTCAAACATATATAAATATTTTTCAGGACTAAGACTATATTTTTTGTCACCATTAAAACCTGACTTTTCCAATGCTTCTCCAAATGTACTCTTATTGTCAAGAATACTAGTTGATGCCATCATATCTTCATATTTGAATTTACTACGAATATCTTCTGGTAAATAATCATAACATACAATTCCTGAACACATCATTGCTGGTGGATATAATGAACCCTCTTCATTTGTCCATATCATAGCTGTTAATGGATGTTTATGAGGAATACCTTTTTCAGCTACAGTTTCTAATACTTCCATTGCTGACATTACTCCTAAAATACCATCATAGTTACCACCATTTTTTACTGAATCACAATGTGAAGCCATAACTATTCTCTTGGCATCCGGATCAGTTCCTGGAAGTGTTGCATACATATTGGCAACATCATCTATTTCAATAATTGCACCAATAGCTTCCATTCTCTTTCTGAATTCTTTTCTTGCTTCGATTGCAGCTTCTGAAAGTGAATATCTTGTAATTCCACCATGTCCTGCATCACCAAATTTTGAAAATGTTTTTATTTTATCTGTCATTCTTTCTAAACTACATGTATACATATCAAACACCATCCTTCTTAATTATTTTTTCTTATCTACTCTAACGCCTGCTGTTATTGATTTAGTAGGACATACTAACTTACATAACTGACATCCTACACATTTTTTCGGATCTAATATAGGCTGTCCTGTACTTTCATCAATTCGTATAGCCTGATGTCCACCATCATAACAAGATACATAACATCTTCCACAAGATACACAGGATTTCCTGTTAAACTTAGGATATTCAATAGTTTTTCTATCCAAATCATCTGCTGGAACTAACTGTGGTAAGGCTTTTCCTACTAATTCTTCCACTGAAGCAATACCTTCTTCAGCCATATAATTAGAAAAACCTTCTATCATATCTTCAATAATTCTATATCCATATTCCATAACCCCAGTTGTTATCTGGATAGTTCCACAACCCATTGCAATAAACTCTGCTGCATCTTTCCAAGTCTCTATTCCACCCATACCACTTATTGGAATGTCTTTTAACTTCTCATGTTTTTTCATATCATGAATGAATCTAAGGGCGATAGGTTTTACAGCTTTTCCTGAATATCCGCTAACTGCTGATTTACCTACTACACTTGGTGCAGAATCAAAATTATGTAAATTAACATTCATAACACTTTTAATAGTGTTAATGGCAGCTATACCGTCTGCGCCTGCTTCAACTGCTACTATTGCCGGCTCTTCCATCTTGGTAATGTTTGGAGTCATCTTTGCTAAAATAGGTAACTTAGTACCTTTTCTTGTTGCTGCTGTATATTTAGCAACCAACTCCAGATTAGTTCCCACATCACTACCTAATCCTTCACCTACCATCTGAGGACAAGAGAAATTACATTCAATAATATCTGCTCCTGCTTCTTCCATCTTTCTGGCTAATATTGTCCATTCTTCCTCATTCTGTCCCATAATAGATGCAATAATTACTTTCGTTGGATAATTTTCTTTTAATTTCTTTAAATATCCTATATTATCATCTAGTGAATGGTCCGAAATCTGCTCTAAGTTTTTAAATCCTACAAATGCCGTTCCTTCTTTTTCAATAGCTGCAAATCTAGGTGAAACCTCATCCGGAACAAATAATCCTATAGTTTTAAAGGCAACTCCGGCCCAACCCATATCAAATGCCTTTGCAACCATCTCATAATTACTTCCTACTACAGAAGATGAAAGGAAAAACGGATTTTCACAATGTACTCCACAAAAATCAATAGACAAATCTACATCTGCATCAGTCGCCTTTTTTTCATATATTTTCATATTTGCTACAATTTCAGGAATATCAACAGGTTTATCTATTTTTCCTCTGTTGCAGCCATTCATACAAGGTGCATCACATTTTTCACAAAGATTACTATCTCCTAGTTCTTTTACGGCACCAGCTATATTTTCAAATCTAAGTGAACGAATTACTCGCCCTATTTTAACATTGTTGGGGCAGGCTTTTTCACAAGCATTTTCATGACATAATAAACATCTGCCGATTTCACTTTTTAATTTTAACTCTTCATATGCCATTATCCCCACCTCCTTCATAATTACATTTTTTTATTTTTTTGGTGTTCTTTTTATATATTCACCTGTTCCCGGAGTACCAACATAATCTCCATCATCATATACTAACTGTCCTCGCAAATATGTCTGTACTGGGTATCCATGAAGTTTCTTTCCTTCCCAGATTGTATGATCATAATCAGAATGCATATTGCTGACACTAATAGTAAAATCTTTATCTTTATCATATAGAACAATATCTGCATCTTTTCCTACAGCTATTGCTCCCTTATTTTCGCATCCAAAAATCTTTGCAACATTTGTTGAACATACTTCAACTACTTTTTCAAATGGTATTTTTCCTGCATTTGCAGCATCTAACATATATGGATATAGATTTTCTACACCTGCACATCCATTAGGAATTTTTGTAAAATCATCTTTTCCCCAATCTTTTTCATAACTCTGGAATGGGCAATGATCAGTTGCAACTGTATCAATAAATCCAGCCTTTAATGCTGTCCATAAAGCATCTAAGCTTTCCTGACCTTTCATAGGTGGAGAACAAACAAAGTTTCTACCATCTTCTCTCTTATATACATCACATGTGAATTCCAAATACTGTGGACATGTTTCCACATATAACTCTTTGCCTTCTTCTTTTGCCTTTATGCAGGCTTCCAAGCCTTCTTTATCTGCCATATGTACAATGTACACTGGTGCATCAAGGTGAGTTGCCCAATGAACTACTCTCTTATCAGCTTCTGCTTCTACAAATTCTGGTCTACTCATATAGTGATACCAGGCAGATGTTTTTCCTTCTTTTAAATATTGCTCAGTACGCAAATCTATTAAATCTGGATTTTCTGCATGAACGTTAATCATTGCTCCTAATTCTTTTGCTCTAAGAAGTAATGTTGCTAGTGTACCATCATCTACCATCATTCCTTCTTTTTTGTATACTAAGAAACATTTAAAACTTGTAATTCCTTTATCAACTGCCTCTGCCATTTCATCTAGAATTGCTCCATCATTTAAGTCTGTAATACAACAGTGGAAAGCATAATCACAACAAGCCTCTTTTTCTAAAACTTCCTTCTTAGAATTAACTAATCCTAATATTGTTTCTCCCTTGTGCTGAACCGGATAATCAAATATTGTGGTAACACCGCCACAAACCGCAGCCCTTGTTCCTGATAAATAGCTATCTGCTGATACTGTTCCTCCAAATGGCATCGCCATATGAGTATGTGCATCAATAGCTCCTGGTAATACAAGCTTACCAGTAGCATCAACTACTCTTTCAGCTTCTATATCTAAATCTTTTGCTATTGCTACAATCTTTCCATCCTTAACTGCTACATCCGCAACAAAACTCTCCGTTGCTGTTACTACTGTTCCACCTTTAAATATTAAATCCATAGTACGCACCTCCTTAAAATTTTGTAGATTTAGTACAACAAATTATCCACATTTGTTGTACCAATCTACCTTCATCATCCACAATTTATTACTTAACAACTAAGATTTTTTACTTAAAGTTTTCTGGTTTATATACTAATACCAAACCTGATCTCTGATAAATCTGTGCTATTTCTACCAAATCCATACCACCGGCATTTGCACAAGCAAGGTTAGTTAACCAAGTTACACCAAAATCTACAGTTCCATTGTTAACAGCTGTTGTTTCTGCAATATCACCACCACCAGAAACAATGTTTACAGTTAAACCAACTTCATCATAGTAGCCCTTATCTAATGCTACATAATAACCCATAAACTGTGCCTGTGGTAACCATTTAAGCTGGATAGATACTTCTGATTTTTCAACTTCGAATTTACCATCTGAAGCAGATGCTGTTTCAAAGAATGATGTGTCTCTAATGTCATCTAATGTGATTTTCTGGAAAGCATCATTAGCTTCAGCGTCGTCTAATACTACATATTTTTTAGCAATATCAAGTGTCTGTCCCATTGCTGTTTCATCCATGTTACCAATTACACTTACAGAGTTGCCACTCATATCTGTATTAACTAATTTTGCAACTTCTGTTGCCATATATTTCTGATGATCTGGTGATACAGATGAACCATATTCATAACATATTTCTGCTGCTTCATCTGGGTTAGCTACTGCATATTCCCATCCTTTTAATGATGCATAAAGAAATGCTGCTACTGTATTAGGATTTTCTGCTGCAAACTGTTTTGTACAGAATATGTTATCTTCAAGCATTGCAACGCCTTCATCATTCATATCGATAATTCCAACAGAATCACCATATGCATATCCTCCGTCGTAATCATTCTGAACTAATCCTAATTCGTTATATGTCATAGCAGAAGCTAAAGTAACTGAATCATCATCAAATCCATCCATTGTAAAATCCTGACTTAAATATTCAGTAGGAAGTCCATATTTAGATAATAAAGCAAGAATTTCATATTCATTACCAAGTCCCCAGTTACCAACCTTTCCTGCATCTGCAGCTGCTTTAATAACTGTTTCGCTATCTAATTCTACTGGTTCACTTGTTTCTTCCGCTGCACTTGTTGTAGTTGTAGCACTAGTTTCTTCTGAAACTGTTGCTTCCTGTGTACTTTCTGCCACTTCACTCTGTCCACATCCTACAACTAATGATGCTGTCATTGCAGCAATACTTACCATACTCACTACTCTTGAAACTCGTTTTTTCATAATGTTATCCTCCTTGAAAAACTTTATTTATATCAGCTAAGACTAATGATATTTTCTTAGCGCAATACCTTGTACAATCATTAATAAAACATATGACACTATACCTATCAAACAAGCTGTAACAATATATACCCATGCTGTGGAATATTGTGCCAACACTATATTTTCTCTTATCTGACGTCCTACTCCTGTAATATATTCTGCGAAGTATTCACTTACAATTGCTGTCATAATACTAGCTGGAACTGATACCTTCAATGCCACGAATATATACGGAACTGAATTAGGTAATCTAAGTTTGAAGAATACTACTCTTTTTTTGGCTGCGTATGTCGCCATTAAATCTTCTGAAAATGGCTTTAATTCTGTAAGACCTCTATAAGCATTTAAACTCATATTTGCCGCAGCTATTAACATAACAACTATAATCTTTGCCACCATACTTCTTATGCTTGCTTCACTTGAAACATCCTTTGTCCAGTTATTCATAACCGGAGCTAATGCCACTACAGGTATTGAAGCAAATGCCCCAATAATACTTAAGCCGCCTTTTCCCATTTTAGGAAAAAAAGATGCCAAAACTGCAACTCCATATCCTAATAAGCTTCCTAATATAAGACCAATAAATGCAACCGATACTGTAGAAATTGTATTTTCACCAACTTTATCAATATTATCTATAAATATGCTCCCAATCTTACTAGGTAATGGCAATGTATATGTATCAATCTTAAATAAACTATTAAGTATTTCCGTTTCCCACAAAGCAAATATTAAAACACCAAAAAGAACAGGTAAAACAATAGTTGCTACAGCTTGGATTTTTTTATTTTCTTTTACTCTTTGAAAAATACTTTTCTTTCTCTTTATTTTCTGCGCCATGAGCATTTACCTCCTTTTAGCATTTTTAATTACTCTTCTTTCCGGTGAAACGATTCTTTCTAACAAACCAATCAAGTACCCACTAAAAATTCCTATAAAGGCACTAAAGAAAACAATTAACCAGAAAACATATATTGACATGGCATGTTTCAATGACTGAGATAACATACATCCCAATCCTCCATCACCTTGTAGTGTATCCACAAGAATGGATGCTGTAATTGCCATTGGTGTAGCTATTTTTAATCCAGTAAAGAAATATGGAATAGCTGTAGGAATTAATACCTTTTTGTAAATCGTTGCCTTTTTAGCAGCATATGTATACATCAAATCATATTTTTCTTTTTCTACTGATTTAAATCCTGCCAAAGTATTTGTAGCAACCGGATAAAAGCTAAGAATTGCAGCTATTACTACTCGGCTGGTATTTATATCACCAGTAATTGATAGAATAATAGGAGCTAAACCTAATACCGGAATCAACTGTATTAACATTAAATATGGAAAGAGAATCTTTTCAACTATTCCGGACATTTGCATTAACAGTGCTGATACAAACCCTAATGCAGTTCCAAGTATCAAACCACCTAAAGCTCTTAAAAGAGTAGCTCTTGCACTAGTAAGAACTACAAAAGTTGCAGTCATACCATTTGCAACCTTATCCCCTGAAAAAAATGCTGCAATTATCTGATATAAATGAGGCATAATATTTTCCGGTGTACGTTTTGTAACAGAAACTACATAAGCTCCTATTTCCCAAAAAATCACTAATATTGCTATCCAAAATATTGTAGAAAAATATTTGCTGTCTATGCATTTTTCAAATCTTTTTTTCATCAAACACTACCCCCTTCAAAACTATTACGTACCTTAGTAACTAATTCATTGAAGTGCTGTGTTTCCTTCATATCCAGTGTTCTAGGTCTTGGTAAGTCAATATCAACAACTGCTGATAATCTGCCCGGATGTGGTGATAATACACACACTTTGTCAGATAAGAACACCGCTTCCTGAATGTTGTGAGTTACAAACAATACTGTTTTATTAGTCTGTCTCCAAATTCTTAACAAATCCTCATGTAACTTCTCTTTAGTAAATTCATCAAGTGCTGAAAATGGTTCATCCATTAAAAGAATCTCTGGTCTGATACCAAATGCTCTGGCGATATTTACTCTTTGCTGCATTCCACCACTTAACTGTTTTGGATAATGATTAGCAAAGTCTTTTAATCCTACCATAGCAAGCATTTCATCAGCCCTTTTTGATTTTTCATCCTGGGAGTAATACATTATCTCCAATGGAAGTTCTACATTCTTCTTAACTGTTCTCCAGTCAAACAAAACTGGCTGTTGGAATACAAAACCAAATTTCTGTTGTAATCTTACTTCTTTAGGAGTCATTCCCGATATTCTTATTGTTCCCTCTGTTGGCTCCTGCAAGTCGGCTACTGAACGAAGTAATGTTGTTTTACCACATCCTGAAGGTCCTAATAATGATACAAACTCACCCTTGTAAATATCTAAATTAACACCTGTCAAAGCTTGTACATCATTTCCTGAATTATCTTTAAAAGTAACACCTAAATCTTTTATTTCAATTTCAACTTCTCTATCTAATCTTTCACTCATCACATTACCTCCATTCCCTTTATCAAACTATGAGAAATACACTCTGCCGTTTTCTCAAGTTATCGCGATGCTCTTCGCTACTCGCGTAAAATAAAAAAGAGCAAAGGTTTACTTTTTTAGCACCTTTGCTCTTTCTTAATATATTAGAAGTATACTTTTTACTGGTATTCATTTCAATATTGTATTGCACAAATCAGATTGTTCATATGCACAATATCATCATTTTTTTATTACCAGGTATTGAACATAAAATATGGTTAGAAAAATTAATTAATTCTCCTAACCATATCTCCTAGGACAGCTCTAAAACTAGTACTCCCACAATTTACTGTAAATATACATAATATCTTTTTTAGTAATTTCTTTAATTGTATTTGCCGGACTTCCGCTTATTAGGGCATCGTCTGCCATCTTTTCCATTACTCCATCAAATTTTTCTTTGTCAATACCATACTGTGCTAAAGTAGGTATCTGACATGTTGCACATAATCTGTCTAACGCTTCTAAAAATGCCTCTGCAGCTATTTCATCTTCTGCATCGTCTCCAACTACACCAATGCATCTGGCTATATCAGCAAATCGTTCATAGCATCCGTCTAGTGCAAAACTTAAACACTCCTTAATTAACATTGCATTTGAAATACCATGTGGCACCTTGAATAAAGCACCAATAGGTCTACTCATTCCATGAACTAATGTAACTGATGAGTTATTAATACATACACCTGCTTCATAAGCCGCCATTGCCATTTCTTCTCTGGCCTTTAAATTACTACCATCCTTGTAGGCTTTAGGCAAATATTTAAAAATTCTCTTAATTGCAGACAAGGCATACATATCTGTAATAGGATTAGCTTTTCTGGATGTGTAAGCTTCTATTGCATGTGTTAACGCATCCATACCTGTAGCTGCAGTAACACTCTGTGGTGCTGATAATGTTAATTCATAATCTACTATTGCAAGTTCTGGTAATAAAGAATCTCCCTTTAGAAGCATCTTCACATTCTTCTTAGTATCAGTAATTACTGTAAACTTAGTAACTTCCGATCCTGTTCCTGCTGTAGTTGGAATTAAAACCAAAGGTGGAAAATCACCTTCAATTTCTTTTCCCATATAATCAGAAATCTCTCCATCAAGAACTGACATTGCCATAATCGCCTTTGCAGAATCCAATGGACTTCCACCACCGATACCAATAAAGAAATCACAATGTGCTTCTTTATACAGTTCTACACCTCTATTTATCATATCATCTGTAGGTTCATTAGTTATGTCATTATACACCTCATAATCTATCCCCCACTGTTCTAACTTATCCTTTAATTTCTGTAAAATTCCTGACTTAGTAATATTCTTTCCTGTTACAATAAATGCCTTTTTACCAAATCCGCAAATGTCTTTTTGACACATCTCTAATGCATTACTTCCAAATATTCCTTTTGGTGGTATTGTAAAACTATATGCCATTAAGCACACCTCCTTATAGAAATTCTTTATCAACCTCTGCCAATACTTCTTCAACCTTTAACATTTCTTCTTCTAACTGTTCTTTTGTAATAATCAAAGGTGGGCAAATAAGAATCATATTCTCATGTGAATATGTCATGAATCCTCTGGATTTTAATTTTCCAATAATTTTTCCCATTATTCCTTCTGGATCACGTCCATAAGGTACCATTGCTTCTTTAGTTGCTTTATCCTTAACTAACTCAATAGCTGAGAACAAACCAATATATCTGACATCACCTACACAGGCAAATTTTTCTTTGTAGCTTTCTAATTTTTCACCTAAAACTTTTCCCACTGCATTAACATTGTCCAAAATTTTGGCTTCACCATAATAATCAACACAAGCTACTCCTGCCGCACAAGCTAATGGATGTCCACTATATGTTAAACCACAAGATAATGTATTATCATCAAAATATGCTGCAATTTCTTTACTAACTACTACGCCACCTAATGGTACATAACCACAAGTAACACCTTTAGCAAAAGTTACCATGTCTGGTTTGATTCCAAAGTTTTCAAAGGCAAACATTTTACCTGTTCTACACCATCCAGCCATAACCTCGTCACAAATCATCATAATTCCATACTTATCACATAATGCTCTAACTCCTGGCATATATCCTTTTGGTGGAATAATAACACCGTTAGAACCTGTAATAGTTTCTAATACAATAGCTGCAACCTGATCAGCGCCTTCATAATTAATCTGTTCTTCTAACTTAGTTAAATAATACTTAGTAGCAGCTTCTTCACTTTCAAAGTCTATAGCTTCTCTATATACATATGGATCCATAAATTTTACAAATCCTGGAATACCTGGCTCTAATGTATATCTTCTAGGTTCACCAGTTAAATTACCTGCTCCAAATGATGAACCATGATAACTTCTGTATCTACTAAAGATTTTATTTCTTCCAGTAAACATCTTGGCAATTTTGATTGCGTTTTCATTAGCATCTGCTCCTGCATTAGTAAAGAAAACTTTTCCCATGTTATCCGGCATTAATTCAATAATTTTCTTTGCAAGTTTTCCTCTGGATTCAGCACCATATGATGGTCCAACGAAACAGAATTTATCAACCTGTTCCTTAATAGCATCTCCAATTGCTTTATTGCCAAATCCTAAGTTCATATTTACAAGCTGTGCTGACATATCTGTATATCTATTTCCATCATAATCCCAGAAATAAATACCATCGGCTTTTTCAATTGCCATCTGTGTTATACCTTTTTGTTTACTCCAAGACTGCAATGAATATTCTTTACATGTGTTTGAAATTTCTACTCCTGTCATAATTATTCCTCCTCGTTTATGTGAAAATCATTTGTTTCTTAACTTGTCCTAATTCTATCACTTTAAAATCTGTATAACAATTCACTTATGAACAAGGTTTTTTATGCATTTGCACAAGGTTATTTTTTGTTTCACAATACACATAATCTATGTAATAAGATAAAATAAAAACGACTTACTTATTTAATAACTTTTCTTTATTAGATCATAAAACTTTCAATACGTAATCCCAAATACATTTTTACCTGACTTTCAATTGTATTAGGATCTAATCCAATAATTTTCTCAATTTTTTTCAACTGATTATTAACTGTATTTCTATGTACATACATTTCATTCGCCACATTCTGATGACTACCGTTATTTCTAATAAAGGACTCTACCAGCTCCTTTAAATTTGTATTATTTTCTTTATCATACTTAATTATTTTGCCTATAGTATCATTATAACAATCTAATAATACTGATTTATCCTTAACAGAAATCAACAACTTATATATATCTAATTCATCATAAAATATAATGTTTTTTTCTTTGTTTGATATATTCATTGCTGCTATGGCTTTTTCCAGATTCTCCTCCTGTTTTGTAATCCCCTGAACTTCCTGACTAATTCCTATTTTTATCTGATTGGCGTAGCCACTAAATTCCCAGGAAATAATCCTTTTTAAATCATTTACAAACTGTTGTATCTGTGCAAAGCTATAATCAACAAGAACAACAATTAATGCTCCTTTATGTTTAAATGAAAGATATACTTCATTAATATTCCTACCAACTTCTTCACAACATCTTCTGAGTCTTTCCATACTTTTTTCCTGTTGATAGGTATCTGTATCCTCATCAATTTTTAATGCTGCAAATGTAAAATTGCTGTCTCTGTCTATTCCATTTCTTTCCAACTGATGAATTTGAGTCTCCACATCTCCCATTTTGAAAATAATATTTTTTATAGTAGATGCTAAACCCTCTTCAACTGTATCATTTTTCACAATTCTACTACATAACTCTCTGGTAACATCCACCAATGGCACATCCCAAGGCACAGTAAACAATGGCATTCCAATTTCATTACAATACTCTATTACTTCCTTTGATATTTCACTTATATGTGGACCAATATTTACTAAAATCGCACTTACCTTTATTTCATATAATTTCTTTACAAATTTAAATAATTCTTCTGAATCTTTCAAAAGAACTCCTGTTGTCAGCACAAACTCCTGCCCATGTAAAAATTTACTAACGTCCTCATCTTCAATAATATGTACCCATTGAACTAAATTATTTAAACCCTTTTCTCCTGCAACTAATTTCATATTATATAGTTTAACAGCATTTTTACTCAATTTGCTTATTGTGATTGCCATATTATAGCCTCCTAACAAATATGGTATTAAAAAACCGGTTAAAGAATATCATTTTCTTTAGCCGGTTTTTTAATTTTCCCTAATCGATGTCAAATTTTTGTCTAATGGCCTTACATACCAAATCTACAGTTCCATCAATTCCATAATAGCTTACGTCAACCATTATATGTTTACCTTCCCTGTCACCACGGTTTCTTCCTGTAACATATTTATAATAATTATGACGTTGTCTATCTACCTTTTTAATTAGTTTTTCTGATGTCTTCAAATCCAAATCATACGCTTCAGAAATATGTTTAATTCTCGCTTCTAATGGTGCATATAGAAATACATTAATGCAGTTTGAATATTCGCGTAAGAAATAATCAGAACATCTACCAAATAGTACACAAGATTCCTTTTCTGCTGCTTCCTTTATTACTTCTGCCTGTGCACTTATAGCTTTTTCAGAATAGAATGATGTAGATGAACCATATGAAAATTCCTTAAAAAATCTTCCAGCTTTTTCATCTGTGCTTTTAATAATATCTACATGCAAGCCTGCCTTTCTGGCTGTTTCATCTATTAAATCTTTGTCATAGAATTTGACTCCCATTTCTGCTGCTATTTTTCTTCCGATTTCTCTAGCTCC
The DNA here is from genome assembly GCA_964405075.1 of uncultured Lachnospiraceae bacterium. Classification (GTDB taxonomy): domain Bacteria; phylum Bacillota; class Clostridia; order Lachnospirales; family Lachnospiraceae; genus CAYOMP01. The sequence goes on along the minus strand of CAYOMP010000010.1, from coordinate 21,368 downwards.
GCAGCCAAACTCTCTACTTATTGTTATTGCATACTTCATAGCTTTTCTCTCCTTATCTATTACTTCTGTTACACAATTTTTCTACATACTTAACAGCTAAAGCTAATGGTATACATATAATCAAATATACTCCCGCTAAAATTGTATAAGATTCTATTGTCAAGAATGTCTGTGAGTTATATGCCTTAGTTGTCATTAAGAATTCCTGAGCTGTAATGTATGCCATTAACGAAGTATCCTTAACCATCATAACAAGATAGTTACCAAATACCGGAACAGAATTTTTAAATGCCTGTGGTAGTACAACTCTAAACATAGCCTGTCGATGTGAAAAACCTAAAGCCAATGCAGCTTCTGTCTGTCCCTGGTCAATTGACAAAATTGCCGAACGAATAACCTCTGATATATAAGTTCCATAGTTTATTCCCAACCCTATAATACCAGCTACAACTGCACTCATTGAGAAATCCTTTTCACCAAAACCAAGGAAATATGCTCCAACTTCCAGCAATAAAGGCACAACATAATATACATATACCAATTGTACTAATAGAGGTGTTCCTCTAATAATTTCCTGAAAAACTATTAATATACTATTTAAAACCTTGTTTTTTGATACTCTTATTAAAGCCATTATAAAACCAATTACTATGGCCAAAATAAAACCAACAATTGTTACCGTAACCACTATACCAAACGCTTCTCCAAAGAGCTTAGGAAGCAGCTCTTTAAAAGCCTTGGCAAAGTTTAAATTTTCTAAAACTCTCATGCCTATTACCTCCTATTTGTCTAACACTCTTGAAAGAAAAGCCTTTGTTCTTTCATTCTTTGGATTAGTAAACATTTCCTCTGGAGAACTATCCTCTACCACGTAGCCTCCATCCATAAATATGACTCTATCAGCAACATCCCTTGCAAATCCCATTTCATGAGTAACTACAGCCATTGTCATACCTTCTTTTGCCAAATCACGCATAACGTTTAATACTTCGCCAACTAACTCTGGGTCTAATGCTGAGGTTGGTTCATCAAAAAGCATTATTCTAGGTTCCATAGCTAATGCTCTTGCTATTGCTACTCGCTGCTGCTGTCCACCTGATAAAGTGCCCGGATATACATTTGCCTTTGATGCCATTCCTACTTTTTCGAGTAATTCCATAGCTCTGGCTCTTGCTTCATTCTTATTCTTTTTCAATAAAGCACAAGGTGCAAATGTAACATTATCCAATACTGTCATAAAAGGAAACAGATTAAATCTCTGAAAGCACATACCAACTGCCTGTCTATATTTTTTTACGTCAAACTTCTTATCTAAAATATTTTTACCATCATAAATAACCTCGCCACCAGTTGGAGTCTCTAACAAGTTTAAGCACCTTAAAAATGTACTTTTGCCAGAACCTGAAGGTCCGATAAGAACCAATACTTCACCTTCATCAATGCTAATATTAACATCCTTAAGAACCTTTAATTCTCCGAAACTTTTCTGCAAGCCTTTAATTTCCAATAGAGCCATATCAGATACCTCCTTTTATTCCGCAGGAACAAATACCCTTTCGTCATTTGTTATCATATGAAGTTCTGGGTCTAAACCACAATCTTTAAATGCCTGCTCTAAAAAGCCTTCATCTCTTAACTGAGCTACTACTTCATTAATCTCAGCCATAAAATCTTCATCTCCAAATGCTACTGAAGGAGCAATGTGTCCTAATGTATTTTCATCGTCTTCAAAAGCACATAATCTCAAACCTTCTACTGTTTCCGGAGAGTTACCAAATAAATCTTCTACGCATGTTGAGTCAGTTAAGAATGCATCAATCTTTTTGTACTGTAATGCTATCAAAGATTCTGTCTGGTCACCTGTAGCAACAGCTGCTTTAATAAGACCATCTTCTGCCCATCCTTCTACAATTGCCTGCCAAGCTGTTCCTGTTGTAAATCCTACAGTTGTTGTAGCTGGATCAAAATCATCCATACTCTGAATTGGACTGTCTTCATTAACAACTAAAGAACCACCCTGTGTATACCATACATCTCCATAATATATCTGTTTAGCTCTATCAGCTTTTATGTACATACCATCTGCGATAATATCAATGTTACCTGAGTTTAAGTTTAAGATTAATTCAGAGAATGGCATTAAAGACATTTCAACTTCTGCAATTCCTAATCTCTTTGCAACCTCTTTTATAATAACTGCGTCTATACCATCGAATTCCCCTGTTTCTTCATCAATGTATGCATATACATCACCAGAAGAACCTACTACCAATTTTCCTTTTTCTCTAAGTTCCTGTAACTTAGCACTAACTTCTTCTCCTGATTCTACTGCTTCTGCTGTTTCCACCTCTTCTACAGTGCTTTCTGAAACTGTTGCTTCTGCAGTTTCTGTTGTTTCAGCTGTATTACTAGCTGAACCTCCACATCCTACTATTGAAGTAGCCACCATCGCAACTGTTAATAATAACCCTAATCTTTTCTTCATAAATATCTCCTGCCTTTCTTTTCGGAATAATATTTAATAGTCATTATGAAAAACACTTTTGCATCTTGCCCAAAAAAAGGAGCACTACAATAATCATTGTAATGCTCCTTTGCATTTATCTTTGCCGAATTAAATATTATTCATCTTTTAATGTTACTTGATCAAATATCCTTATTTCCCTTCATTTTGACTTAGTAGCATGCTATACATCCTCTTGATATAAGTTTCTTCCACTACTGTTAGAATATGTCAAGCAATTATGTAAGTCTTCTGTGCATCAGCACATCTAACTTGCCCTTGATTATATACACTTATTTTTTTGGTGTCAACTACTTTTTTTATTTTTTTACATTTTTTGACTTTTACTCTTGTGAATTTTCATTATCATTTTCTTCCCATATCTCTAATAAAAAAACTTATCCGCATTAACATCTTTTTTTCTTCATTTTCAAAGTATTCCGGCATTAAATCCTTAAGTTTTCTTATCCTGTAATTCACAGTATTTCTATGTACAAATTCCTTCTGTGCTATTTTTTGAATACTCCCATCGCAATCTATATAATTCTTAAAGGTATTAATATATATCTCTTTTTCTTCTCCAAACCTGTCAAAAATCTTTAAATACTTCTCGGAAAAACTATTCATAAAATCACTGTTATCAATCTGTAATAGTAACTGATATATTCCTATATCTTCATACCTTATAGCATTTATATTTTTAATAACAGCCACCTGTAACGCTTCATCAGCTTCCCTTTTTCCTTCCTGTATATTATATTCACCATTATGAATATTACTCACTCCTACAACTATCTTGTATCTGTTAAGTATTAATTCTATCTTTTCGAATATATCCATATTATCATCGACTAATTGAAGAAACATATAAGCGTTTTCTTTCTTTGATACCATCACACTATAGACAAGATATCTTTCTATCTTTTGACTAATTTCAGTTTCCAGGCTGCTCCAGAAATCATTTTTCATATTGTCATTATTAACTAATTTTATAATTAAATATTTTTTATTAAAATACAGACCTCTCTCTTCTAACAGTTCTTTATCTACTTCTTCTCCCCTAAAGAAAAAATCCGAAAAGACTTTTTTTTCATCAAACTCTTTCTGTTTATCTAACAATAGTATATTACAAATATCCTGAGTCAAATCAACAATATGCATATTCCAAGGCATTGTAAACAAAGGCATATCCATAGCATTTGCAAATTCTACAATTTCATCAGGTATCTCATTTATGTACTGTCCAACATTTATTACAATTGCAGCAGCATTATACTTGTCAGCTTCTGCAATTAATTGTCTCATCCACTCATTGGATTTACACTTCATCCCTGTAGTTATTACTATTTCTCCACCTCGAATAAAGTCTAAGGTGTTAATATCCTCAGTGTAATATATCCATTTGACAATCTCCTTCATTGAATTGTTGCCAGTTACCATTTGCAATTTGTATTTATTTCTAATCATATCAATAACAGAATTTAAATTAATAGCCATAATTATTTAGATGTGTTCAAATTACATCTATATCCTTTCTACAATTTTTACCCAATTAAGTGTTTATTAATCTATACAGTACTTGTGCATAAATAACAAATCATTTTCATATTCATCCATCTATTGTGATAAACAGTTAATTCTTACATCTTACATTTTACTCTCATTGTGCTATCAGCACAACCCATTATTTAATCTTTGTTTTTTCAACACGTTGCTAAAAAAACATCCCTTTTGTTATACTTCTATTCAGTAAACGGTCAAGCAGTAGACAAAGGGGTCGATCTTTTCTACTGTTTTTTGTTTTTAAGGAGGAATTTATTATGTTAAGAGAATCATTACCAAAAATTATTACAGATACATTACCTGGACCAAAGTCCCAAGCTATTATAGAACGTCGTGCAGCTGCTGTACCAAATGCAATCCGTTGTGTATATCCATGTGTTATGAAGCAGGCTGCCGGTGCAATGATTGAAGATATGGACGGCAACTTATTCTTAGACTGGGTTGGTGGTGTAGGTGTATTAAATGTAGGACATTCTCATCCTGATTTAATCGCAGCGGTTAAAGAACAGTCTGAAAAATATTTTCACGGAATGTTCAATATAGTTACTCATGAAGGCTATGTAGAACTTGCTGAAAAATTAGGTGCTCTTGCCCCTGTAAAAGGTGATTCTAAAAAAGTCATGTTTGCAAACAGTGGCGCTGAAGCAGATGAAAATGCTGTAAAAATTGCCAAAGCATTTACTAAAAGACCAAATATCATTGTATTCTCAGGTGCTTTCCACGGACGTACAATGTTAACTATGGCTATGACTTCAAAAAAGGCTTATGCAAAAGGAATGGGACCATTTCCTGATGGAGTATATAGAGCAGAATATCCTTATTTATATAGAAAGCCTGCACAGATGACTGACGAAGAAGCCATTGAATACTATACAAACAGTATCTACAAGGTATTTGAAGAAGCTTCACCGGCAGAATATGTAGCTGCTATAGTATTAGAACCTTTACAGGGTGAAGGTGGATTTATTCCGGCTCCTATTGAATGGGTTAAATCTCTTAGAAAAATATGTGATGAAAATGGTATTTTACTAGTTGCTGACGAAGTTCAAAGTGGATTTGGTCGTACAGGCAAGTTATTTGCTTCTGAATACTGGAAAGAAGCAGGATGTGAACCAGATATTATTGCTACAGCAAAATCTATTGCCGGTGGAGTACCTCTCAGTGCTGTAATTTCACGTACAGAAGTTATGGATTCAGTTCCAGGCGGAATTATTGGTGGAACTTACGGTGGAAATGCCTTAGCTTGTGCTGCAGGTTTAAAGGTATTAGAAGTTATTGAAAGAGATCATTTATTAGACCGTTCTGTTGAAATCGGAAAGAAATGTATGGAAACTTTTACAGCATGGAAAGATAAATACGAGGTTGTTGGCGATGTTCGTGGTATGGGTGCAATGATTGGTATTGAATTCGTAGAGGATAAAGCTACTAAAAAACCTGCTACTGAATTTGTTTCTTCCTTAATTAAAGAGTGTGCAAATAACGGATTGTTAATAGAAAACGCTGGAACATATGGAAATGTAATCCGATTCTTAGCACCTTTAGTTATCACTGATTCTCAACTAGAAGCTGGTTTTGAAATATTTGAAAACGCTATAAAGAAACTTCTCTAGGAGGGATTACTATGACTAAACTTTTTTCAATACGCCCTACTATCTTACAATTTGACAATTGTACAGAATTTATTAATCATTTTGAAATAACAAAGGATGACTTGATCTTTACTAGTAAACGATGTTATAAAAAATACTTTGAAAATAAGAATCTTGATGCTACTGTCATATTCCGTGATGATTATGGCAGTGGCGAACCCTCTGATGAAATGGTTGAAGCTATTTGGAAAGATATAGAAGATGTGTCTTTTAATCGAGTATTTGCTATTGGAGGGGGAACAATAATTGACGTTGCTAAACTATTTGCTCTTGAAAAATGTACTCCAGTAGTTGATTTGTTTTATAACAAAACAATTACTCCAAAGCAGACAAAAGAACTTATTATAGTTCCAACAACCTGTGGAACAGGTAGCGAGGTTACTAACATTTCTATATTAGAGCTTAAATCTCTTTCAACAAAATTAGGATTAGCTCATGATATGTTATATCCTCAGTATGCTGTTTTGATTCCTGAACTTTTAGACGATTTACCAATGAGTGTTTTCGCCACAAGTTCTATAGATGCATTAATTCATGCTTGCGAATCCTTCCTTTCACCTAAGGCTAATGCCTTTACAAAGGTATTCTCGCAAGAAGCAATCAAAATGATTTTATCAGGTTATGTGAAAATTGTTACTGATGACCTTAATTCAAGATTAACCCTTAATAAAGACTTTTTGATAGCCAGTACATATGCCGGAATAGCATTTGGTAATGCCGGAACAGGTGCGGTTCATGCTATGAGTTATCCACTTGGAGCCAAATATCACATTCCACATGGTGAATCCAATTATACAATTTTTACAGAAGTATTCAAAACCTATCAGCAGAAAAAACCTAATGGTGACATTCTTATACTAAACTCAATAATTGCAGATATTCTTAAATGTAGTATTGATGACGTATATAATAGTTTAGAATTATTGCTTAATAAACTTTTGCCAAAAAAACCATTAAGTTACTATGGAACAACTCAGGAAGATTTAGTAGATTTCACAGAAAATGTAGTAACTAAGCAGGGACGTTTAACTGCAAATAATTATGTCCCATTATCAAAGGATGAAATATTCTCTATATATTCTAACTTGCTATAATAGTTTATAATCTATGTCTCATATTAATTTTGAAGGTTCACTCCCGAATCCTTGAAATTAATATGAGATTTTTTTCTAAGACAAACTCCTTCTATGATTTAAAACAACACACTTCTGGCTTTAGTAGTGAGGTAAATAGTAAATAATTTTTAAGACCTCTATTCTTGCACTTATTTTTTTTAAAGTTATAATTAAATACAGTGCAATTTGCATTTTATGACGAGAATATACTCATTCCCGATTCAAATATATGGAGGTTAGATTAATGAATAAAAAGGAAGTTCTTGAAATAAAAAAACGTTTTACAAAAAATTCTTGTACCTTTACAAGATTATGTGGATGTTACATAGATGGTGAGAAAAACAAGATTGTTGACATAAGTGAAACCTTTCTTAATTTAGAAGACGAGGAATTATATAAATACCTTGATATTGCCAAAAAAACATTATCTGGAAACATTGGAAACAATCTCTTGGAATTAGAGTTTCCTCTTGCTGAGGAAAATGTTGGTGGTAAACAACAATTTCTAATGGGACTTAGAGAAAGCAAATTGAAAAACCCGGATTTATTAAATACATTCTATGATTTAATTATTGAAAATTATGATTTTGTAGGAAACTACCTTATATTAATATTCCACGATGCTTATGATGTTATGACGAAAACCAGCGATAATAATAATCTGGATGAATCTGAGGAAGTATATGAATATTTACTCTGTGCAATATGCCCTGTTGCCCTTAGTAAGCCGGGACTAGGCTATAGAGCTGATGAGAACAGGATTGCTGCACGAATTCAGGACTGGGTTGTTGGTGCTCCTGAAACAGGATTTGTCTTCCCAGCCTTTACAGAAAGAAGTACCGATATTCATTCTGTAATGTTCTATACTAAGGATACAAAAGCACCTCATACAGAATTAGTAATGGGAGCATTAGGATGTGATCCAAAACGTACTGCTACAGAAAAGAAGATAGCATTTAATACTTTAATAGAAGACAGCTTAGGAGAAGCAACTGCTGAAAATGAAATTCTTATGATTGATATTCAACAAACCCTAAGTGAAATGGTGGAGGAACACGAAGCCATTCATATGGAAGACGGCACTGACTTTATCCTGGATACTAATAATATTCAGACTCTAATGTCAGAAAGTCAGGTACCAGAAGAAAAAGCCCAACGAATTGAAGCATCCTTTAAAGAAGAATTTGCTGAAGAACCTTTAATTGGTGAAACACTAATAGATTCCAAATCCCTTGAAGCTAATGCCCAGAAAAAAGAAAAAATGGAATTAGTCAAAGAAGTGGCAGTTTTACGACAGCAGCTTGATGACAAAGTTAACGAATTAAAGGAAATTAACGATTCTTATGACGTTGTATTAAATGTAAAACCTGAAAAAGTTAATCAAATCACAACTGATATTATAAATGGTCAAAGATGTCTTATTATTCCAATGGAAGAAAATGAACATGCTACCATAAACGGCGAAGATGCTACGGTTTAATCCGTAGTATCTTTTACCTTGTTTAAAACATCTGTTACCACCTGTAGTGCTTCTTCAATTACATATGGTTTTGACAAAAATCCATCTGCAAATCTGTCTATCATCATATTCTCAGCTTTTTCACTTGCCTGAGATGTAATGACAACAGGTATATTCTTATATCTGTCATCAGATTTTATCTTATCTAATAATGTAAAACCATCCATAACCGGCATATACAAATCTAACATAATAATAGTTATTTTCTCGTAATTGCGCTGAATATATTCCCAGGCAATTTTGCCATTATCACTTTGTACCACCTGATAATCATTCTGAAAATATTCTTCTAAAATTATTCTGTTCATATCCAAGTCATCAACAATGAGCATCACATTAGAATCATTAAACTTAGTCTTTGTTTTAGCTGTATATGTTAAATATGAAGAAATATCAAATACCGGAGTTACTTCCCTTTCCTTAAGCATTTCTTCAAACTCTTCCGGTTTCAAAGGTTTAGAAAAATAATATCCTTGTATAATATTACATTTCATTTTCTTCAAATATTCCAATTGCTCTTTATTTTCAACACCTTCAGCTACTACTAACAAATTCATCCATCTGGCAAGATTAATTATTGTACTGATAATGCTCTTAGAATTACCTTGCATAAATTCACTTTTCATAAACATCATATCTAATTTTAGAATATCTATTGGTAAAACCGATAACATATTAAGTGATGAATATCCACTGCCAAAGTCATCCATTTCAATAACAAATCCCATATCCTTAAGTCCTTGAACAACAGATATTAATTGTTGCGGATTTTCAGTATATGACGTTTCTGTTATTTCCAAGTGTAATGCATGGGCTTCTATATTATATTTATCTAATAGTCCTTTAAAAAAACTTATTAAGTCCTCACTGTTAATATCTCTTCTAGACACATTAACAGATACTGGAACCGTAATGCCTAACTCTTTTTTTACCTTGCTTTGAAAAGCACAAACCTTTTCCCACACGAATTTATCCAATTCGGTAATGAAGCCATTCTTTTCAAAAAGAGGAATGAATTTGCCTGGAAATATCATGCCTGTTTCTGGATGTTGCCATCTTACTAATGCCTCTGCACCTACTATGCTTTCTTTATTGGCATCAAATTTAGGTTGAAAATATACCTCAAATTGTTCCTCCTTAAGAGCCTCATTCATAATGTTAGTAATTCTTATCTCTTCAAGCATACTCTCACGCAAAGCATCACTATAATAACAATAATATTTGTCATACTGCCCTTTAATAGTATTTCCCGCCAACAACGCTCTGTCACACATATTACTAACAGATATATCTTCCTCTTCTATTTTATAAATTCCAAATTTTATTATAGTTTTGGATGTTCTGTTACTTTCTCTAACTTTATCAGCTATTTTCTGTAAATCAGATTCCACATCATATTTAGGAGTAAAAATAAAAAACTGATCTGCATACCCATGTGCTAACATACATTTTTTTCCCAGAAAAACCTCTTTAATGCTATTAGCCACCTTCTTTAATAAAATATTCCCTTCTTCTTCTCCGTACATATCATTAAATAGTTTGAACTGCTCTATATCTCCTGATATAACTTCAAAGTCATCATATTCCTCAAAGTCGTCATACTCACTTAAACCATTTAGAATACCTTTAACTTTATTACAGAACCCCGCCTTAGTAAGTAATCCTGTTACTTCGTCCACAGCTAATGTATTAACTTCCGCTGTAGCTTCTCTCATCTTAATAAGATTATTAACTCTAAGTCTAATAATATCCGGATTATATGGTTTAGTTACAAAATCATTTGCTCCCAGTTCCAGTATCTCTATCTCAAAAGTATCTCCATATCTTTGTGTCTCTACAATAATAGGAATATTGGCCAGGTTTGAATCTTTCTTTATCTCCTTAATAACCTCTACTCCATCAAATTCCGGCATAATTAAATCCAAAAGAATTGCTGAGATTTCATTTCCTCTGCTCTTTAAAATCTCCAATGCCTCATATCCGTTCTCTGCTGTAATGACATTATACTCTTGTTTTAATATCTCAGCCAAAATGTCTCTATTTACTTCTTGGTCATCCACAACAAGTATTGTTCTTTTAACGCTCATTTTCATACCTTCTTTTCTCTTTTAACAAGAATTCCCCCATATTCTTGTTGCAAAAAAATCTATATTAGTAGTAACTACGAATATAGATTTTCATATTTTAAAACAATTTCTTATTTTGCGTTTTTATCTCTGTCAATAAAAAATTATAGAATACTTTTTCTCAAAACACAACACTTTTAAGGCTTATTTAACAAATACTATTTGCGCATATAAGATTTATTTTGAACTTTTAGTCATAAATAACAATATTATACTTATATCAATTTAAATATTTTTCTTATAACTAAAATCTCAAATTTTTATGTTGAATTATAGACATTTTCTACATCTGATATATTACTATTGTATCATTTTCCTTAATAATTGTTTTTCCATCTGGAATAATATTCTCAGACCCTCTTATAATCATAGCGATTAACTGATTTTGGGATAAATGTAATTCACCAATACTCTTATTGCACCAAATGTGGTTTTTATCAATCTGTTTTTCTTTCAGATGCTCATTCTCCGTTGAAGTATAGGGCGGAACACTGAGTATCACATTGTCTCCAGCTCTAATTACAGTATCACCTTTAGTAATAATAGATTTGTTGCCACGCTTAATCATTATTGCCAAAGAGCCTGTTGGCATTGTAACCTCTCTTACCTGTTTGTTTTCCCAGTTATGTCCTGCCGGAATATGCATACGCATCAGTTGTAGGGAGGTTTCTTCCTGATAATCATTGAATGTTTTTCTAACATCAACCCTATCATCCACCATATCGAGTTTCTTAGCAACTCTTGGCAACAATGTTCCCTGAATAGCTACTGAAAATAAAGAAACCATAAATACAATGTGGAACAAATCATGCTTCATAGCTATTCCATTAGCCACTGCCATAATTGCAAATACTGATGATGAAGCTCCCCTAAGTCCTGCCCATGCTATAAGTCCACATTGTCTCCAACCACAGCCTTGTGGTACCAGTAATAAAAATACAGCTATTGGTCTGGCAACCACTAATAAAAATATTACAATAGCCAATGCAGTTATCATAATCTGAGGCATTAAATGCGGAAAGCTTAATAATCCAATTAGGAAAAATATTAATATCTGAGCCAACCCTGTAACTCCATCAAAGAATGGAATCAATATTTGCTTATTATTAATCTTATAGTTACCAATAATAATACCAAACAGGTAAACACTTAAATAAGCGTTTCCACCCACAAAGTCTGTAATTCCATAGCATACTAAAACCATGGCAATTACAAAAATTGTATCAAGACCTTCTGATATCAGGTTACTTTTTGTCATAATTAACGTTGAAATATATGCAAATACAATACCTACCAACACACCAAACACAATTTGCATAACTATTGTTAATGCTATGTTAGTAGAATTATCTGCATTAATAATATTAATAGCTATAACTGTAAGCATATATGACACTGGGTCATTACTACCACTCTCCACTTCCAAAATAGAGGCAGTTCCATCCTTTAGGTTTAGTTTCTTTTTTCTAAGGATAGAAAACACACTTGCCGCATCTGTTGAAGAGAGTACAGCACCAATTAAAAAACTCTCTGCCCATGATAGTTTTAATAATTGATTACACAATAGTGTTGTAATACCTGCTGTTATAACAACACCTAACGTAGACAAAGTAATAGACTTAACCGCTACAGTCTTTGCCACCTGCCACTTTGTATTAAAGCCACCATAAAACATTATAAATACCAATGCTATGGCACAAATATCTTCAGCCAGTTCAAAATTATCAAATGGAATTTTAAAAATTCCATCACTACCAAACAACATTCCTATAAACATAAACAGTATTAATGCCGGCATTCCAAACTTATCTGAAAACTTCTCCGCTAATACACAAAGCAATATAACACATGCTATCCAAAGAATACTAATTGTCATACACGTTCCTCATTTTTAACTTATTTACCCATTTTTGCCATATTTATCAGCTATGTAAAACACATAAAGCAAAATATTTTTCTTACCAATTTACTAACTATAATATACTACTTTTTTTTAAAAATAAAGTTGATGAATAGCAGTTACATACAAAAATTTATTTGTCAAACAATTTGCAACGCTTTTACAAACTAATTGCTAACTGCGGCTAAAGAAATCTCATCAAAGGCTTCGATTTCAAGCCTTTGTAAGCAATGGATTTTGTAAAAGCTAAAAACGCAAAGATGGAGTTTGCTAAATAAATTTTTAAATACTGCTAATATCACATTCATAGAAAAAGAAAACTTATAAAGCTTCTAATTTTCTCCTAATTTTGTTGAAATAAAAAAACCACATCCGAAGGTTACTATACTCACTACAGTTCTAATAATACTTATTTGTGGTAGTGAAGCAACCAAAAGAATTGCTATTGGCGAAGCCACTATAAGCCCTATAATGGACCAATAAGCATAGTCAGGATACTTTTCAAAAATTACCTCAATTATCTTTGCAATTGCAAAAATACCTACAATTACTCCAATTCCAAAGGGTGTCAATATAAAGATTCCGTCAATAATTCCGTTAATGTTCATAGAAAATACGCTAACAATAAAGGACTTAATGGCACCCAAAATAGGATTGTAATAGCCTAACAAAAGTAACATCATAGAGCCACTGACACCAGGAATAACCATTGTTGCCGCAGCTATAACTCCAACAATAAATAACTTAGTTAACGAAAAAATACTGGTTGTTAATTCTACAGATGCTCCTGCTTGTTCATTTAATAATGCCAGACCCACCACAATTGCAAAAAACACAAACGCTGAAATTATGTGACCCTTTTTAATCGTATTTCCTTTAACCTTATTATACACTGGTGGCAAGCTGCCTACTATTAGCCCAATAAACAAAAAATTAGTTTCCATTGGAAATTTTTCAAACAAAAAGTCAATTCCGAAGGTACTACCTACAATGGCGATTCCCATACCAATCATTATTGGCAATAAAAACAGTATATTATTTTTCAATTCACTAAAAAGATGTGTTATGCAGTGTATCAACTTATCATAGATTCCCATAGAAACTGCCAATGTTCCACCACTAACACCTGGAATAATATTTGCTAATCCTATAATTATTCCTTTCATTACATTCTTTATCATTTTTCCTCCATATTTTTACCTATTTAGTATGAATTACGTTTCAAACTAACGCTTTATTATTCAATATATTTTTATTCTTTTGCTTTCTATTCTTAATTACTTAAAATTCAGATAACCATTTGTAAATATAGCCCTCACAATAGCAGCTATATTTACAAACAGAATCATTAATTTTCATTTATAGCAAATAAATAAAATATGCACCATAACATGCCAGCATAACAATACCCCAAAAACGTCTTAATTCCAATTTTCTAAATACTGAAATCCATAATAGAACACCTGCAAGTACTGCTATTACACCATCAAATAAAAAATTAGCTTCATAAGTAACTGGTGTAATTAATGCTGACGTTCCAATTACAAATAAAATATTAAAAATATTACTTCCTACAATATTTCCAATAGCTATGTCAGCATTTTTCTTTCTGGCTGCTGTTACTGATGTTACCAACTCTGGCAGAGAAGTTCCAAGAGCAACTATTGTAAGTCCAATAAATCTTTCGCTCATTCCTAATATCTTAGCTATCGCTGTAGCACTGTCAACAGTAATATTACTGCCCCATACAACTATTACGCCACCAATAACTGCAAAAATAACAAGCTTCCATGTACTCTGTTCTACCTCCGCATTTTCCTCTTTTCCATTCTTTGCCAGCATAAATAAATATATCAAATATATAATGAACAATGTCCAAAGTATTACCCCTTCAACACGAGATACAACCTCTCCTGAATATCCCATAAAAATTAATACAACAGTTATAAAAATCATATATGGAATTTCAATTTTTAATGTTGATTTCTGAATGGAAACAGTTGTAATAACTGCTGTTATTCCCAATATAATTAAAATATTAAGAATGTTACTTCCTACAACATTTCCAATGGCAATACTCGAATTGTTTTTTAATGAGGCAGTGATACTAACCGCCGCCTCTGGTGCACTAGTTCCCATTGCAACTATTGTAAGTCCAACAACCAACTGAGGAATCCCCATTTTTCTGGCAATTCCCGAAGTTCCATCTACAAACCAGTCTGCACCCTTTACTAACATAGCAAAGCCAACAGCTAAAAGTAATAATTCTATAAATATCATATTAATCCTCCACTATTTTTGATTGCTGCTCTTTAACAATATCCCATGTATTAATGCAATGCACCATCAACTGCTCATAACTGGACAAAATGTTCAAGAAAATAATTCCTGTGTTAGCTGAACATTTACCATTTTGCAAACGTTCAATGTGACATTTTCTTGATTTTTTCAAAACCTTCTTTAAAGTGGCAACTAAATCATATGGATTACTGTCAGTTTCTTGTATATTCGAATACAGTAACCGTCTTGTCTGCTTAAAAATTCCATCTACTTCATGCCAGATTCTACTTAATTCATCATTAGCAGCTTTTGAAAAATTTAATTCTTTCTTTCCCATTTTTCTGCTAATCTTAGTCATCTGATATAACAGTGTAATAATTCCTTTAAGTTCTCCAACCTGATGAAGCATCGCACTTGCAAGATATTTGTCCTTATTAGATAAGTTATGGCTGGATATTTTTACAAGATATTCGCTGTAATACTCAATCTCATCTTCTATTTCTTCATATTTTCTATACATTCGTTCAAATTCTGATATATCATGTACATACAAACATTCATAAACTTTCTGAGCATAATCATATATTTCTTCAAAAATGCATTTCAATGCACTATTAGACTGTTGTAAAGCAAAAGCCGGTTTCTCTAAAAATCTTATGTCTAATAACCTCTTGCTTTCACTTTCCTTTTGATTTTCCCGCTCCTTCACTGGCAATGCAATATATGCCAATTTAACTAGCTGGTTTGAAAACGGTAATAATAGCACTGTTGCAAAAATATTAAAACAACTATGTATAATAGCAATACCTTTTTCATCTGCTTGTTGTGGCAAAAATGAAAAACCTACAAACATATTTGCCGTATAAAATAGAACCATAAATATAATAGTTCCAATAATATTAAAGAACAAATGAATTAGAGCCGTTCTCTTTGAATTCCTGTTAGCTCCAATAGCTGACAAGATTGCAGTTATACACGTGCCGATATTCTGTCCCATTATTATAGGTAAAGCGACCGAATATGTAATAGTTCCAGTAGCACATAATGCCTGAAGTATCCCAACAGATGCCGAAGAGCTCTGAATTATTGCAGTTAATATGGTTCCTGCTAACAATCCCAAAATTGGATTAGAAAACATGGTCATTAACTGGGCAAAATCCGGATTATTTGATAATGGAGCAACTGCCGCACTCATTGAACTCATCCCCGTCATTAGTATCGCAAATCCAATTAGAATACTTCCTGTATCACTCTTCTTCTCGCTCTTTGCAAACATAATTAGAATTATTCCAATAAATGCCATAACTGGTGAAAAAAAAGACGGCTCTAGCATTTGCATAAATATGTTATCACCTTTAATACCTGTTAAGCTAAGAATCCATGAAGTAACTGTGGTTCCAATATTAGCCCCCATTATTACCCCAACTGTATTGGATAATTCCATTATTCCCGAATTTACAAACCCAACAACCATTACTGTGGTAGCTGATGATGATTGTATAATCGCAGTAACTATCAAACCTAAAAGTACACCCTTTATTGGATTTGCTGTCATTTTTTGCAGAATTAATTCTAATTTTCCTCCAGATACTTTTTTCAATCCGTCGCCCATTACATTCATTCCATACAAAAATAATGCCAAACCTCCAAGTAGTGCAACAACGTTAAATATTGTCATATTTTATTCCTCTATATTTACTTCCATATTAATGATTATTTTTCTTTTGAATCATGGTTTTCATTCCACCATGCCCAAATACCAATAGCAGCAACGGCTACTCCTAAGACAGCCGCAAAGATATTTTCACCCATCTTTATACCTCCACTATGCTAATCATATAAAGAAGCACCAAATCTTACTTTTCTATAAATCTTCTGTGCAAGTGTTGTAAACAATGAGACTACAATAAATAATGTAGAACTAATTCCTACAACAGCCTCAAAGGCAACAAAAATATATATTAAAATATTCATAAACATATTACAAAAACCTCTCAAATATAATTTTAACGAATTTTTACATACTTAAATAAACCTATGCATTTCATAGGCTAAATAAATTCTTCTTTTGGAACATTCATCTCATAATAAAAGACAAAATATTCTCGTCTTGAAATTTAATTTTTTTATTATCGAAGTTCTCTTTATAAATTAATTTGGGATTTTAATAAATATGGTATTGTTGATTTTTTAACTCAACTGCTACAATTATCATTATTTAATTACTTTTAATTCAAATTCAGTGAAATTTTTAAGAAAAAGTTAGGTTATACTTTTGATTAATAAATTTGATAATCAAGCTTATCAAGTGTTGGAAAATAAAAATGACAGAATCTTCTTCTCGAAAATTCACCAAATTCAAACTGAAAATACACTATTAGAGGCTTATTACCCTTGCGATATTTTCAAACATTTATTATATAAGTAACTCATTATCATTAAATTATGAGAAACATTTTTTGAGAGTTTCTCAAATTATCGCGGCACTTGTCGTAAACTTATGTAAACATATTTTTCTCCTCGTTGCTCGCGTAAATTAAATAATAATTATACCTATACTCATATACCAAGACTTCGATAATAAATATGTTTATGAATATTTATTTTTTACCATCCTTATTGTGGATAAAGTTTAAGATAGCAGCCTTGCCAAATAACGCTGGTAAATCCACCTGCTCTACGACTGCATAATAATTAGAGATGTTTTGTGCTAAAATATCTGCACAAACCAGACAAGAAAATGATCTTACATCAGTTCTATAAGTAACACGACGAATGTTTCTAACTAACCTGGATACGTTACGAACTCCTAGCATCTCTACACTACAAGATTCATTATTTATGAATTCTGTATCAAGGTTTTTGACATAAGAATCATTAGATTTAACTGTTTTGAACGCGAAAGAAGAATCTGTCTTAATATTCTCAAGACACATCCCACTAAATAGCACTAAAAGTGCTAATATATAACATATAAATTTGTTATACCTTTCTTTCAAACCAGTCACCTCGCCTTTAATAATAGCATAAGCATCTTTAAATTGAAAGAATTTATTTACCATCAATAAATTTTTTTAAAAATTTCCTTATGAACTTCCATATTCAATCTTTTAATTTAAAAAATGTAATAACAAAACAAATATGCTTCTCCTAATTCCCTTACCATAACTAAATATAATATTTAAAACGCCTTTCTTTCTATAAAATATTCAGTATTTATGAAAATATTCTAAATTTTCTCACACAATATAGTGAATTAATTATCAATATGCTACAATCACATTATAAATAATATTTCTTCACACCATTAAATGCATAAGCAATAAAACACATTACAGATTTCACTTTACCAAATCCCATATATTGATACACTTTATATGTCATCTTTGCTGAATTCAACTTACTTCCTGATTTGCCCGAATTACTAAGTCTATATACAAGCATTGGCTCGTTAATGGCACATGCCTCTTTATATTCTGCCAGTATTTTCAACCATGAGATATAATCCTCGTGACTATCTTCATGCTCCATTGGATATTTTAGCATCGCTTCTTTTCTTACCAAAACAGAAGAACAGTTAATAACATTTTGCTTCAACAATTTTCTATATGTAATATGTTCTGGAACTGGTATTATTTTTTCAGTCAAAGAACCATCTGGATTCATTAGTCTTCTGGCAGTTGAACATAATACCATATTATTTTTTTCTAACAAATCCAACTGAAATTTAAGCTTTCCAGATGTCCATTTGTCATCTGAATCTAGAAACGCAATATATTTACCTTTTGCCAATTTAACCCCTTTATTTCTAGAGGCAGCAGCTCCTATATTTTTATCATTTTTAATATAGTATATAGGTTTCTTATTATCCTGCATCGATTTTTCTAACATTATCTGTCTGACAACTTCACCTGTAGAATCCGTAGAACAATCATCTATAATTATTAATTCCAAAGGGACATTCTGAACTAATACCGATTCTATGGCACTTCTAATATATTTTTCCGAATTATATGCCGGCATTATTACTGATACTGTTGTTTCCATAATATAACTTCCTCGTATTTTCATATTATTTCATTTCTTTATTTAGCTCTGTCACTACTTCTGGCTACCTTAACCCACCGTCTAAAGCCAGTGGGATTGCGGTATCCTTATTTCAACCGAAAAATCACTGTCTGTTATAAGTTTCCTTGCAGTAGACACACCAACTTCTATGATATAAGTATAAAACACCTATAATATCATTACAAGATAAAATCACTACATTGAAATAGGTCATGATTCATCGAACCACGACCTACTCTTGTCTAAACTATTTTATTCATCAACTACTTTTTGATAGTTATCTTAATAGTAGCCTTCTTTCTACTACCATCTTTAGCTGTTGCTGTAATTGTTACCTTACCTGGCTTCTTAGCTGTTACTACACCACTTGATGTAACTGTAGCCACCTTAGGATTTGAACTCTTCCATGTAACTTTTTTATTAGTTGCTGTTACTGGTGCAATAGTTGCTGTTATCTTGGTTTTCTTGCCCTTCTTAAGTGTCTTATCACCAGATAACTTAATCTTGGTAACCTTAACTGCTGCTGTTGTAACTTTAATTTTTACAGTTGCTTTCTTTCCATTAGATGTTGTTGCTGTTATTTTCGCTGTTCCAACACCTACAGCTTTTATTTTTCCGCTAGATGTAACGGTTGCGACTTTTCTATTAGAAGTAGTCCATTTAATATTCTGATTAGTTGTATTAGAAGGATTAAATGTTACTTCTATTCCTGCATAGCTAGTACCCTTTTTCATTGTTAAACTAGAACTACTTAACTTAATTTTGCTGGCAAATACTTCTTTAGCTTCTACTATACATGTTGCGCTGGCCTTTCCATCTTTGGATGTTGCCGTAATTGTTACATTACCAGACTTCTTAGCTGATATATTTCCATCATTATCGATAGAAATAATTGTTGCGTCTGACGAAGCCCAATTAACTCCCTTCGTAGTTGGTGCTTCTCCTGTAGCTGTTGATAGCGTGGCCTGTAGCTTACCATTTGAACCAACGTCTAAACTATTAGTTCCTGATATAGTTACTTTGGAAACATAAATTATATTTGATTTTACAGTAATTTTCTTAGTTGCCTTAGCATTTCCATCCTTTGATGCTGCTGTAATTATTACAGTTCCTGGAGCCATAGCTGTTACTTTACCATTATTGTCAACTGTAGCTACACCATTGTTAGATGATGACCAATTAACACCATCAATTTCAGGTTTTAATGTACTTCCAGTGGATGTTGTAGCTGTAAGGTTAATACTAGAACCAACTGCAACAACATTTGCACCTGAAATAGTGACTGTTCTAACCTTTACATTTTCAGGTCCACACATTGCAAATATGCACTCATCCTTTAATGCCATAGCTGCATTGTTATTGATAATATTTCCATTTATATCACAGAAATATTTTACAACATTACGCTCACCTGTATAACTATCATAATCCCAATACCAATGCCTCAATTGATTTAGAAAATTCCCATAAGTAGTGTCTTCATCAACATATTCATAATCTGCATATTCGAAATATCCATACTCTTCTGTATCGCTTACTCCAGACCAATCACTTACCAAATATGTAACACTCTTACCATTATTCAGCGTCCACCATTCTAACAAATTATCTTCACAATCATCTCTAATCTCATCAGTAATCTCATTTACTGTATAGAGCTTTCCACCTACATTTTTAAATTCCAAATATCTATTGTAATTAAATACAATTTTCTTATTTACTTTAGAAACTGTTATGCTATATTCTGCTGGTATCATAGATTGAACGTATATGTAATACTTTACATTAGCCTCTAATTCATTAGTAGTGCTATTATTACTATGTGATACTGGACCTACTTCACCTTCACTACCTGTATTATAAATTACGACTTTTCTGAAATTATCATTATTTTCTGAGTTAGTAAAATCAAACTTATAATATCCTGTTTCTGCCGGTGTAAAAGAAAAAATCTGCAATTCATCAATATTATTAACTGTTACATTCTTTGTAGAATTTTTTTCTAAAATTTGACCTTCATCAGTCACAGGTTCAACTTCTATTGTCAAATTCTTAGTTTCAAAATCTGTACTTTCAATGTATATATCTTTATATACTTTATTTTGATTCTCGTTTCTATCATAATAATCGTTTATAATGTATATACTACGTTCATTTTCAATTGTATAATTTTCATTTAATATGGAATCTCCTATTCTTACCTCTACTGGGGATATTCCATTATTTGTTATTGATAATTTATACACTGGACAAGTTGAATTACTAGTAATATCTATCTGACCACTAAATGTTCTGTTAAACTCAACATCTTTACTAACTCCCAATTCTAAATCATCTTGTACTGCTTTATACAATGTAGCCTTAAATGTTCCTGTTTCATTTTCACTATACATTCTAATCTTGTAATAATATGTATTACCTGCCGTCAATTCCGTTTCTAAACGGAAATTAAGTGAATAGCCAACGTCATCATTTGAATCAATATAACTTATCATTCCGTTAGCATCTTTTTGATATAAAGAGACATAAGTATCATACTCATCAGTCCAACTACCGTCTTCAGAGCCCGCTTCATACTCATTATCCCAAGATTCAATGCCATATGTCCCTGTAACTTCCGGTTGAAATTTAACCCAATAAGAATC
>CAYOMP010000009.1:36170-42129 GCA_964405075.1 uncultured Lachnospiraceae bacterium | reverse complement strand
TTCTTGCTGTGCTGGCATCTTCTGCATTTACTCTGGTACCCTCTGCAATACTATTGATAGATACTGTAATTTCTTCTATGGCACTTGCCTGATTTGTAGATCCCTGTGCTATAGACTGACTGGCCAATGCCACCTGGTTAGAACCTGCTGATACCTGATATATAGCCTCTTTCGTATGTCCAAATAATTCATTATTTTTTTCTACCAATATCTTAAGGTTTTTACCAATTACATCTACCTCTGATTTAGGTACTACATCTACTGTATAGTTTGCATTTGCAACCTCAGAAATAATATTTGCCTGATATTTTATATTATCAATCATTGCACCAAACATCTCTGAAAGGTCACCCATTTCATCTTTGCTTTCCCTTTGAACATCAACTTCAACATCGCCCTTTGAAATTTTTTCAGCAACACTTACTAATTTTCTTATTGGTACTGATATTGACTTAATAATTGCATTAATAACAACTATCATTAATAATAGAAAGACTATTATTTCAATTCCCAATGCCCAGACATATATTGTTGCTAATTTCTGACCCTTAAGACGTTCTGCATCTCCGCGCGTATCTGAAATCTTCTCAATACTTCTAAAATGCTCATATACTGTGTTTTCTATTTCAGCTTCTTTACTATTTAGTATTCTTTCCGCTGCCTGTGTATTACCTTTTCCCACCAATGACACAATTTCTGTAGCAACTTCATAATACTGTTCTAATTCCTCATATAATAATTGATTTCTTTCTTTTATTTCAGCATCAATTATACATTCTGAGTATTCCTGCATATGTGTTGCTAATTCCTGCCAGTCTTTTTCAACCGCTGCTTCTACTTCCTCTATTGTTGCACTTTCAGTAAATACACCTCTCAAATCTGTCCTGGTTTTTTGAAAATCAGCTTCGGCTGAACACAATTTACCTAATGCAGCTCCGTAATTATCATATGCTGTTGCATAATATGTTGCTGATGTATATAACGCATACACCGAACCCAAGCTAACCACCAAGAAGAAAAATGCTATAAAAAGTCCTACTATTCTGAGTTTTACAGCAATTTTCGAATTTTTAAATTTTTTTATCATACCAACACCCCCCTATTCTTCTTCCTGCACATTCTCTTTTAGACTTTCTAAATCATCATCATTAATGAGTTTATCCGGATCTAGCAATAATTTAACTTCATCCCCAACTTTTCCAATACCGTAAACATATTTATTAGCATGCGCATTAGCTCCCAGACTTGGAGGAGGAACTATATCTTCATCCCCAATTGTGACTACTTCCGCTATAGTATCAACAATTAGACCTATCATCAGGCCCTTTACTTCAATAACAATAATACAAGTTCTATCATTGTATTCTTTTGGTTCTTTCTTAAAGCGGATTCTAACATCAACTACCGGAATAATTTTACCACGCAAATTAATAAGACCTTTTATATATTCCTCTGTTTCCGGAATTACTGTAATCTGTTGTATTCCAATAATTTCACTAACATAGCTGATACCCAGACCATAAGTTTCATCACCTGATTTAAAGGTCATATATTTCCCTTTTTGAGTATCTTCATCTTCTTCGTCAAGTATTTCTTCTCTGATATCGCTCATACCATATTCTCCTCTCCTATATTAATTCTCCTAAATCTAATATTAAGCTAATGCTACCATCTCCTAATTGAGTACATCCTGATATACCCCTTATCTTTTTAATATAAGCAGGAATTGGTTTTACAACGATTTCCTGTTCACCAATTAGCTTGTCTACAAATACGCAAACCTTTGAGTCATCATATTCTAATATCATCATTATGCCATCTTCGACTTCTGTAGCCGCTCCCGCAATATTGTATAATTCATTAAGTCTAAGTACCGGATAGCATTCGCCCCTAATCATAATGAATTCTTCTCCATCCGGCTCAACTATTAGCTGATCCTTAGTAACGCTAATGAACTCTTTTACCTGTTCAGTGGCTACCACATATTTAGATTCTCCTACGCTAAATAGGATTCCATCTATAATAGCTAACGTCAATGGTATCTTGAGTGTCATTGTAGAGCCTACACCTTCCTGGCTGTCAATATCTAAACTGCCACCAACTTCCTGTAGATTTCTAACTACTACATCCATTCCAACACCACGTCCTGAAAATTCAGTAATTACCTCATTAGTTGAAAAACCTGGTAATGTAATAAATGAAAATACTTCTTTATCTGTATAATTTGCTACAGCCTTTTCATCAACTAAACCATTCTTAATTGCCTTTGCTGCAATTTTTTTACGGCTCATACCTGCTCCATCATCTTTTACTATAATCCATACTTTTCCGCCTTCATTCTTAGCTTCAAGTACAATTTTACCCTTTTCAGGTTTTCCGGCAGCAATACGTTCTTCTTTTGACTCAATTCCATGGTCAACAGAATTTCTTATAATATGCATAAGCGGATCTGATATATGTTCTATGATATTTTTATCCACTTCTGTATTTTCACCTATTATTTCCAAATCAATATCCTTATTTTGCTTCTTACAAATATCAAATACTATTCTATTCATTTTCTTAAAAGTATTTGTAAGTGGCATCATTCGCATAGACATTATAGTATCCTGCAATTCTGATGTTATCTTAGATAGCTGACCTGCCGCTTTGCTAAAGTTAGTTAAGTCTAATCCTGGTACCTGTAAATCAGGATTTTGTAAAACTACAGCTTCAGCAATTACTAACTCACCTATCAAATCCATTAACATATCCATTTTATTTACATTTACACTAATAAAGGACTGTACCTGGGCAGGAGCTTTTTTCTTTGGTTCCTCTTTCTTAACAGTTTCCTTAGCCGGTTCTGGTTTTGATTCTTCCTTTGAAGTTTCTTTATTTTCTTCTTTAACTTCTTCCTTCTTCTCTTCTACTACCTCAACAACCGGTAACTCACCATTTTCTTTATTTGGCCAAACTGAATTATCTATAAACTGTTCATAAGAACATTTTTTTACATAATATCCTTCAACTTCTGATAACTGTTCAAGAATCTCTGCAACTGCCGCTTCTTCCTTTTCTGTATGAATAGCTAATTTGAAACCATCCTGAATTATTGTATTACCAGACTCCTCACTCTCGATAATATCCTCTGGAATAAAGTGTGTATCTATTGCACAATCCGCAAAAGAATTAACTGCCATAAATGCCTTTATATTACTCATTGCAGTGTCTTCATGATATAAAATTAGTATTTTGAAATAATTTGAACCATCTTTTGAAGCTTCCACAATTGATTCCCCCACGCTATTTGCTACCACATTTTCAATAACTTTTTCTTCTACTTTTACTTCTTCTACTATGACATCCGGATCATTTTCCCGTTTAATTTTATTTAGAAATGTATCAATCTGATTAATTAAGTCAGCAGCGCTTTCTTCGGGTTTTCCCCCATCCCGAATAACATCCATTTCGCTACTCATAAAATCAAATACATCTAGTACATATTGAACCAATTCTTGATGTGGAACCTTCTCAGGTTTACTTTCACGCAAAAAATAAAACACATCTTCCAGTTTATGAGCTAATTTCATCATTTCATTAAACATCATTACACCAGATGAGCCTTTTATCGTATGCATTATTCTGAATATTTCATTAATTGCTGATTCATCAAAACAATCAGCATCTTTCTCTTCTAACACTATTTCTTCAAGTCGTTCCAAAAGCTGTCCATTTTCAAACAAATACATATCCAGCATTCCATCCATAGCACTGTCAGCACCCATATGCATCCCCCTCTCCTCTGTTGTATATGTAGTTAATTAGTATCTGTTTAATTTTTTGAATTTTTAAACAATTTATCAAAAATACGTTATTTATAAATTAATTTTACAAAACTTCATATATTTTGCCAATTTCCGTCTTTAATGAATTAATTTTAGCAAATATATATTTTATAATCAATTAGTTTTAGATTTATTTAATATTAATAAAACAATCTGTTAATATTATCTATATTTTGTATTTGACAAAAATTGTTAGACTATATTTTGTAGTAAAAAAGCACCATTTTAAGAAAATTAAATCCTAAAATGATGCATATATTCAATAATTATTAAATTTTTATAACCTAAGTTTTATAATTATTCCGATAATAAACTATATATCTTTCCTGGTATATTTTCTAACGGTATCTGATATTTTACAGCTCCTATTTCATAAGCACTCTTCGGCATTCCATATACTACACAGGTTGCTTCATCCTGACCTATTGTCAATGCTCCTGCATTCCTCATTGCTAACATACCCTTAGCTCCATCAGATCCCATTCCAGTCAGTATAACCCCTATTGCTTTATCCTGAAGAACCTTAGCTGCTGATTCAAAAAGTACATCTACAGACGGGCAATGTCCATTAACCTTTGGACCCGGTTTACATTCCACCTGATATCCACCATTCATTTTCACTAACTTCATATGACAATCACCTGGTGCTAATAATGCTTGTCCTGGTAACACTCTATCTCCTGTTTCTGCTTCCTTTACAACAATTTTACACTGGGCATTTAATCTGTCTGCATACATCTTTGTAAAGTTAGGTGGCATATGTTGAACTATTACTATTCCTGGAATATCAGTATTTAAATCCTTTAACACCTGATATATCGCTTCTGTCCCACCTGTTGATGCTCCGATAACAATTACCTTATCATTTGCCTTGGTTCCCTTAGTAATATTTCTAATAGCATCTGTTGCCTTTGTTACTTTTTTATGACTTGACACTTTTGCTGTTGAACCTATTTTTATCTTAGTAATTAACTCTTCTTTTACAAACCTCTTAATTACGGCAGCATCTACAGTTAACGGCTTCTTTACAAAATCTACAGCTCCCATTTCCAAAGCATCCACTGCTGACTTCTCATTTAATGAAACAATTACCGTAGGAATTGGACACTGTGGCATTAGCTGCTTTAAGAATTCTACTCCATTCATTTTTGGCAGATTAATCTCTAAGGTCATAACATCCGGCTTGTATTTCATTATAGCATCTACTGCTTCGTACGGATTTGATACAACAGCCACCACTTCAAGTGCCTGGTCTTTTGCAATTTCTTCTTGAACCAGTTTAGTAAAACTTATAGAATTATCTACTATTATCACCTTAATTTTTCTCATATAAAGTCCCTCTTTTTCCACTATATCTTTTTGTATACAGAAGGTCTTATATACTTCAAATCCTTCTCTCCAATGTTTATTGTTTCTGTTGTTCCAATAAACAAATATCCACCTTTTTCAAGACAATTTACCATTTTTTTGATAACTTCTTCTTTTGTTTTATTATCAAAATAAATAAGCACATTTCTTAAGAAAATAACGTGAAATTTTCCTTTGAATTTGTATTCGCTCATTAAATTAAACTGCCTGAAAATTACTTCTTTTCTAAGCATTTCATTTACTTTATAGTTCCCATCTATTTTCTTTATAAAAAAACGCCTTCTCCAGTTTTCAGGCAATGTTTCCACCTGTTCCTTTGCATATTCACCACAAGCTGCCTTTTCTAATACCTTCATAGAAATATCCGTAGCCAATACCCTTGTATCCCACGAAGAACTATTTAATTCAAAGAAATTCTTCATAATCATAGCCAAAGTATATGGTTCTTCCCCCGTAGAAGCTGCCGCCGACCATACTCTTAATTCCTTTTTCCTTTCCTCCTTTTTACTCCATTCCGGAAGAATAGTATTTTTAAAGAATTCAAAATGTTCAGGTTCCCTCAAGAAAAATGTGTGGTTAGTTGTTAACATCGAAATAAGCTCATTTGCATATTTCTGTGAAGCATCACTTTCCACTCTGTCCATGAATTCATCGAAGCTTCTAAAACCATTAATTACTAAATAGTTTTCCAAACGACCCTCTATCAAATTTCTCTTTTCTATCAGATTAACTCCATAACGACCTTTGACATAATTAACTATACG
>CAYOMP010000009.1:0-36160 GCA_964405075.1 uncultured Lachnospiraceae bacterium | reverse complement strand
CGATAAAATTCTTTATCCGTTGTTTTCAAATTTACACTTCCTTTCATAGGAATTTACAAAACACTCTCTTTTATCATAATAGTCCTTATGCCCCAAACTTTCAATTAATTAAAAATTAAATATCTATTATTTCAGAAATAGTATATAAATTAAAGGAATTGTCACTATTGATAATACTGTTGTCACAAATACTCCAACTGATGCAATTTTAACATTTTTATTATATTTAACGCTCATCATAACAACCAGTGATGCCGTTGGCATTCCCATACTAATTGTTGTCATACCAATAATAACTGGGTCTGTAAATAATATTTTCGCAATATAAAATGACACAATTGGTAAAATAATTAGTTTTATTACACTAATTATGAAAATTCTCTTTTCCGAAAACATATCCTTCATAGAATATCCGGCTAATACACTGCCTAATACCACCATAGATAAAGGCATTGTTATATTTCCCAAAAATCCACAAGTTTCTGAAATAAAGCCCGGCACTGAAATTTCAGTAAAATAAATTATCAATGCTAATATTGATGCTACTAATCCAGGATTTATGAATGTTTTTAAATTAATCTTCATTTTTCCTGAGCCCTTAGTAACCAGATATATTCCATATGAAAACATTAGAAAGTTAAAGCCCATATGCAACAGTGAATTGTAAAATATAGCAGTATCTCCATATAATGCCTGTACAATAGGATAACTCATATAGGCTACATTAGAGAAAATAATCATCATTTGATAAATCCCCTCATCTTCAGCCTTTACTCGTAATGCCTTAGTTATTATCCATGCTAGAATTGGAAGTAACATATACAATACTGCTCCAACTATAATTAGTTTAAGAACATCTTGTTTATCTCCGCCTGAATTACCGCATACAGTGTAAATAATCAATGCCGGTGCAGTAAAATTAACAATAAATTCCGATACTTTTGAATTAAATTTTTCATCAAAAAATTCTTTCTTGTATAAAACAAATCCCAAAATCATTAAGGCAAACAGCTTTACCATTGTGTTTATAATATTTGCGTATTCCATTTTTTCTCCTCATATCTTCTTTTTATTAATACTATAAAGAACACTTTAAAAAGTCCAGTAAACCTTTTAATCGTATACTTGGCTACTAAAAAGAGTGTTCTACACACTCTTTTTATAATAACTCAATCCATTTGTAAAGTCTAGAATACCTTACTTCATTTCAGCACTGAAAGATTATGTTTGATACCTTGATTGTCCATAACTGACAGTTTTCCTTGTAGATTATTCATATATTGTTACGCCTCCAAAGAAAGTGTAACAATATATAAAATAAGAATGTTGGTTTTTCGACATTTTTATATGCGATAAATCCTACATTCTTATTTTATCATTTACACTTAATATCATTCATTACTTCATGACAATATCTATGATTCTTTCGCCTGAACTCATAGTACCAAATCAGGCAAGGCTATGCCCGATTATCCTTGCTGTTATTTGTCTTGTTCCAGAATTTCCCTTATTCTTCCCATCAGCTTTATGTATTCATCCAGTGCAACTTTATG
Source organism: uncultured Lachnospiraceae bacterium (assembly GCA_964405075.1). Taxonomy (GTDB): domain Bacteria; phylum Bacillota; class Clostridia; order Lachnospirales; family Lachnospiraceae; genus CAYOMP01. Next base: position 34,607 of record CAYOMP010000009.1, on the reverse strand, counting down.
ATGTAACCGGATATAGTCTGCGTCTCCGTCTTTTGCCGCCATTTCAAGAGCCTTTGCCTCCTCGGACAGATGAACGGCACCTATAGTAAGGGAGGTACTCTTTAATGCATGCACAAGAGTTCTGTAATTATCCCAGTCCTCATCAATAAAAAACTGTTCCAGCTTTGACATTTTATCCGATTTCAGATATTCTCCCATCATCTCTACATAAAAAGCTTCATCATCCATGCAGTTTGAAAGTCCGATCTGTGTGTCCATTCCTTCCAGTTTTTCAAACTGCTGCATTCGTCCCATTTCCGACTTATAGATGTCCACTGCCATTCCCGGCTCTTCCATATGCTCCTCCGTCACAGCCTCTTCAATATTGGCTATCGCCTCCGGCTGCGCTACATCATCAGAAGTCTTCATTTCTTCGCTCTTACAGACAAGCTCCTCCGGCAGGTATTTTAGAAGCATTCCCAGAAGCTCGGTTTCCTGAATCGGCTTTGTCAGGTAGTCGGTAAATCCTGCCTGCATGTATTCTTCCTTGGCTCCTACGATGGCGTTGGCTGTCAGCATGATAACCGGTACTTCCCCGTTAAGGTTGTCCGTAAGCAGCTTCATGTTCTGCAGTGTTTCAATGCCGTCCATTTCCGGCATCATGTGGTCCAGGAAAATAACATCATAATGCGTTGTTTTTACGCGTTCAAGACATTGTCTGCCACTGGTCGCCGTATCAATCTGTATTTTTGTTTCCTTAAGGAGCCCCTTTACCACCTTTAGATTCATTTCAACATCATCTACAACAAGAATCTTTGCTTCCGGTGCAGAAAAAGATAATGTGCCATCGTCTGAAGAGTTCAGATACTGCTGATAACGTCTGCTGAAATCTCCCATCGGCGTGGAATCCACAATTTTCTGAGATATTCTGGCAGTAAAACATGAGCCCTTTCCGTAGGTGCTCTCCACCAAAACCTCTCCCCCCATCAAATCCACCAGATTTTTGGTAAGGTTCAGTCCCAGACCTGTTCCCTCTATATTGCGATTACGCTTTTCCTCTATACGCGTAAAGGATGTAAACAGCTTTCCTAAATCCTCCTCCTTGATTCCGATTCCCGTATCTGTAACTGATATAATAAGTAGTATCTCTTCGCTGGATTTTTGTTCGTAATCCAGACAGAATGTAATCTTTCCCTGTTTTGTATATTTTACGGCATTTGACAGAAAGTTATTGATAATCTGTCTAATCCTGACTTCATCTCCATATAACCACGAAGGCATATTTTCATTGACCTGTATTTCAAATTCAAGCGGCTTTTCCTGCAATTTTGCTTTTGTCAGGTTATAGCAGTCATTCAATATGGAAAACAGCTCATATTTTATCGGAAGAATTTCCAGCTTACCGGACTCAATCTTGGAAATATCCAGAATATCATTGATAATTGAAAGCAGCGACTGCCCTGCACTTTGGATATTTTTTGCATATTCCTTTAAGCCCTCATCTTTACATTCTTTTAAGAGCATATTGTCCATACCCAGAATGCCATTAATTGGAGTACGAATTTCATGGGACATATTGGCAAGGAACTGGCTCTTGGCTTCGTTTGCCCGAACAAGTTGCTCCAGCATATTCTTTTCCTTTGTAAGATCATACACAAAGCATACAATACAGTACGGATCCTCATGAAAGTCTCTAGCAACGGAAAAATTCAACGAACAACTAACCTCTCCATGTGTGGATACCAGCTCCTCAACTCCTTTGTTATCCTTTAAAACCCTAGCGAGTAACCTGTCAGCCTCCTCTGGTGTGCTGTGAAAAAGCTCAGAAAGCTTCTGATTTTCAACTTTATTAATTCCCAAAAGCTTCCTCCCGTATTTATTAACAAGAAAAAGTCGGAATTGTTCATCAAAAATCAATATAGCAGTGTTGGCAGACTCATAAATATACTGGCTCAAATTTCCCACCGTGATGCTGAAGGCATTAAATTTTGTTGCCCAGAACCATGTAATCATGTAAGTCAGAAACATACCATAAGCAGAACTTGGAAAGGAAGGTTTTCCCAGTAGCGGCAGAATAGTATCTGGAATGATAGAAACCAAAATGGCAAGATTAGATAAAATAGCAGCTCTGACATAATAAACCTGACGTGTGCGTTTCTCCTTGCGCACCCAGACAACGGCAATGGCGATCAGTGTCACCGCAATAAAAGTCAGAAATGCATTATGTACTGTTCTGCCGATACTGTTTGTTGAATAATAACACATTCTTCCGTCTATCCGCACAAACTCATGATAATCCGGTATAAAAAATAACAAATCCACAGCTGAAAATATCCCAAATGCATACGTCAAAATGCGAAACAGCCTCTTAGGAATTTCAATCGTATAAGCAACCATCAATGCTTCCGTCATCATAAATCCCGCAATGCCTACCAATCCTATTGCCCGAAATACATTTGCACCTTCCGAAGTCTCCATAAATCCCATAATGCCATAACCGCCGCTCCATAACGCACCGAAAAAACCCATTATAAGCATGAAACACCGCAGACTCCCGGCATTCTTTTCACGCATAAAATAGCTGATTCCACAAATTGCCGTTATCGTACTGAACACCACGGCAAGGCAGTTAACAAACAGTCCCATGACAATTCCCCCCCTAGATTCGTCCATATATCACGTATGTTGTAATTTCATATAAATCAACCACATTATATCAAAGATTTTTGGAAAATTACAATACTTTACTGGTTATCTTCTCTTAATACCTCTGACCCTCGTGGACACAGCCGTGCATCTGACTGTCTAACAATTAGCATAAATGGTATAATTTAATCACAAGCTATAGTCTTTGGAAAATTTGATTATGGCATATATTGTTGAATTAGAGCATTATTTATCCATAAGTGAATTTTCTTTGTATGAATTATGAGAAACACGCTTTGCTAGTTTCGATAGTTTCGCGGCGCTCATCGAAAAACTATGTAAACATAATTTTCTCCTCGTTGCTCGCATAAAATAAAGTGCAGATATTTCCCCAACATCTGCACTTTATTTTTAAATTTTTACAACTCTTTATTTTCGTATATTTTTATTGATAGTAATAGTGATAAAATGTATAAAATAAGTGTTCCACCAACAACAAATACTACACCATCTTCTACTATAAATTTCAAAACATTATCAAGAGGTGGTAAATATTCTTCAAACATCATAATCAATATGACCGGAATCAGCATTACCAATATTGATGCATATCTGCTCTTTTCAGAGCCAAACTTAAACATTATTGGAAATGATATAATCTGCATAAATAAAGCAAGTATACACAGTACTACAGATATATACATAACTTCCATTTTCCCACTACCAAAAATGAAACTCATACCCATGTTTATTAGCACACACACTGCTATGAAAGATATTCCTAAAAAATATTTTTCCAATACCATATCCCGTTTCTTCATAGGTAAGGCTGTTGCGTACAAATCCCACTTACAATGTTCGTCATATGAAAATACAGATATTGGTAATACAACTATAAATGTTGTAATAAACCCTGTTCCCATTTGCAATGATTCTTCTGACTGAAATCCTAAAATCCCATAAAACGCTAACAAAATTAATACTATTTTATATATACTTTTCAGGTTACATAAATCTTTATAAATTAGACCTTTCATTTATTTTACCCCCTTTTTGAAAAATAACATAATATCTTCCAGATTAGCATTATCCACCACGAGATTTTCCTGTGCATACGTGCCTTTTAGATTTATTTTTCCTACATTACTCTTCTCAATTAAGGCCTCTACACAGAATTCTCCAACTCGTGTTCCAAGAATCAGTGATTTATCAATGTTTTTATATTCTTCTTCACTACATTTTAATATGCCGTATTTTTCCATTACCAAATCTTTTTCTTCCGAGAAGATTATTCTTCCTTTATCTATGAATGTAATATAATCACATACCTTTTCCAAATCGCTTAATATGTGAGAGGAAATAAATACGCTTCTTTCTTCATCCTGAATAAATTCCATAAAAATATCCAAAACTTCATCTCTAATAACCGGATCCAATCCACTGGTTGCCTCATCTAATATAAGAAATTTAGGTTCATGTGCCAATGCTGCTGCAATAGACAATTTCATTTTCATACCTTTTGAATATTCTTTAATCTTTTTCTTTTTATCTATACCAAATTTATCAAGATATTCAAAAAATAATGAAGTATTCCACCTTTTATAGATATTTTTCATTATCTTTTCCACATCTTTAGCATTTATATAGTCGGAAAAGTGACAATCATCAAATACAACTCCTATATCTTCCTTAATTTCCTTATCAAACTTATCCACATCTTTACCGAATATCTTTATATTCCCGGCATCTTTCTTTATAGCATTCAGTGTTAATTTAATCGTAGTAGTTTTTCCGGCACCATTAGCTCCGATATATCCCATAATGCATCCCTTTGGCACCTTTATATTTACATTATCTAATGTAAAATTATCGTATTTTTTTGTTACGTTATTGATTTCTAATATGTTTTCATATACATTTTCTGTCATATAAAACACCTAATCCTTTCACTTACACCTCATACAAAATATCGAGCATTTCCTTTAACTGCTCTAATGAAATATTGGACATCTTTGCCTGATTAACTGCATCAGATAAATGATTTTCTATCTTTCGCAAATTCTCTTCCTGAATTAATTCCTTGTTTTCTCCAGCTACAAAACTACCTTTTCCAGTAATGGATATTATAAATCCATCTCTTTCCAAATCTTCATAAGCACGTTTCGTAGTTATAACACTTATCCTTAACTCCTTCGCAAGATTTCGCATTGATGGAAGAGCGTCCCCCTCCTTTAGTTCACCTGCTATTATCTTGCCTTTTATTTGATTAGTAATCTGCTCGTATATAGGCTGCCCGCTAGAATTACTCAAAATAATGTTCAACTTCTTCACCTTCATTTCATAATTGTATATATATACTATGATTGTATATATTCATTATATACAATCATAACATTTTGTCAATACCTTATTCTACTTTTATATATGTAAATGCAAACTTATTTTTTCTATTTATCTTGCTAAAGCCCCATAAATACAATATAATTAATAGCGGATTACAGACTTTAGTTTATTTATTTTAAACAGTCATAAATGATTTTTTATTATAATATTTGACTATACTTTCTTAAAATATAGTTTTTGTAATTCGATACTAATTGGGGAAAGAATTTTAAGGAGATTTTTAATGAAACTTTTTAATATAAACAATTTATTTAAAAACAATATTAATAGAACGATTTCAGTTAAACACTATTCAGATAGAAAACAAAATTTTTCAAATCATACACCTGCAAGAACTTTTTTAAAGAAAGCTTTTAGCTTTTCTTTGGCTGTAATCATTGCGTTTTCTAATTTTACTACAGTTAACGCCAGCCAAGAAGATGCATATTGGCCAGAAGGTCCATCTGTTGCTTCTGAATCAGCTATTTTAATGGATGCCAATACCGGTACGATTCTTTACGAAAAGAATTCTCACGAAGAATTATATCCTGCCAGTACTACAAAAATAATGACTGTATTATTAGCACTTGAAAATTTGTCTTTGGATGAAGTTGTTACATTTTCAGCTAACGCAGTCTTTTCAATTGAGAGAAATAGTAGCCACATTGGAATTGATGTTGATGAGCAATTAACTGTTGAACAGTGTTTATATGGAATTATGTTAGAAAGTGCTAACGAAGTATCTAATGGTATCGCCGAACAGGTTTCTGGTTCAATAGAGGAATTTGCCAATCTTATGAATGAAAAAGCCAGTTCCTTAGGTTGCCAGAATACACATTTTTCCAATGCCAACGGACTACCAGATGAAACTCATTACACATCAGCCTACGATTTAGCATTGATTAGTCGTGCCGCTTTACAAAACGAAACCTTTAGAACAATTACTTCAACACCAAGATATACTATTCCACCAACCAATATTCAACCTGAAACCAGATATTTAGTTAATCACCATAAAATGTCACCTATTAAAGAATATCCATATGAAGGCTGGATGGGTGGAAAAACAGGCTATACAACAGTTGCCAAAAGTACCTTAGTTACCTTTGCTAAAAGAGGGGATTTAGAACTAATTTGTGTAGTTATGAAGGCTGATTCTCCCGATCATTATACAGATACTGCAACACTTTTTGATTGGGGTTTTGAAAACTTCCAGATTTTAAATATTTCTGAAAATGAATCTTCATACAACATAGAGAATAATAGTTTCTTTGATACAGACAGTAGAATATTTAGTAACACAGATAATCTAATAAGTATAAATCCTAATGGTGTTATTGTATTACCTAATACTGCATCATTTTCGGATACTACTTCAACAATTGCCTATGACAATACATCAGATGGAACTATTGCTAATTTGACCTACAGCTACGGCGATAAAGAAATAGGTTCAACAACAATTAATATAACTAATACTATTGTTGATGAATATGAATTTAAAGAAAGAACTTCTACCACTTCCGAAGAAAATATCACTCCTGAGGAAAAGGAAGGAAGTAATCATAAGAGTATAATTATAAAAATTGTAATAGGAATTGTTGTTGCTATTGTTGTAATACTACTAATAATTGGAGCTTTATATCTTTTTAGAAACCATCACATTTTAAAACGCAGACGCATTCGAAAACATAGAAAAGACAGTAGAAAATTTGATGATTTTGATTTAGATTTATAAACACTCCCCTTGCACATTTACATTATTACTAATGTTACAAGTTATCACGACGCTCGTTGAAAAATCTTACAATTAGATTATTCGCCTCGTTTCATCTCGTAAATCATAAGAAAACCGAAGTTAAAGGCTTATTTATTTAAGAATATAAACCATAACTTCGGTATTTTTATGCTTTATTACGCTTTTTCTTCAATTTTCGTTTTATTCTTATTTCATCTCTTGTATTCACAATCTCTTTATAAGTTTTCTCATCAATCAATTTGCTGGTTTTTATTGCAAAATACTCACCAAAATCCGTTTTCTTTATTCTTATCTTGCCTCTAACAAATCCATGCTCTTCACATTTACAAACACAGTAATATATTTTGGAATTAGATGAGAACCACTTTATCTTTTTCTTTAATGCCTTTTTACAAATATTACAGTTAATACGGGTAACTGTTTTATCAGACATTACGTCTTCTTTCTTTTCAAATCCTCTGGAAATATATTTTAATCTTCTTCCGATATCAATATATATTTCTTCTTTTTTTTCTTTAGGACATCTATAATAATCAATAGAATAATTATTTGCCAATTGTTGATGATTTAATTCTTTAAAAACAAGACTAGTATAATATGCATCGTATACAGCTGAATGAAATTGCTCACTTTTTTCTATTTCTAACTTTTCCACCGCATATTCCAGTGTCTTAATTTCATTACTTTTTTCATACTGCATACTAAACATCTTCTGAACATTGTAATATTTTAAAGGAAATAGAAAATCATGTTTTACATTATAATATGTCAAATTCCTCTGCAATTCAGTTAAGTCCATTGCACCCCATGTGCAAAAAATGTAATCTTTTCCACACCAGTCAAAAAAAGAGGTTATTGTTTCCACAAACCCCTTACCTTTTTCCAATTCCTGTGTACTAATATTTATTATTTCTTGTGTTTTCTCGTGGATTTCTTTGTATACCTGTGGCTTAATTATCTGACTGAATCTGGATACTTCATTCCTTTCAGCATCTAATTTAACAGCACCTATCTCAATAATTTCAAAAGGCATTTTACTATTCTCAAATTCTTTGCCTTCTGCACATTGATTCCACTCTAAATCCAAAACTATATAATTCATGACTACACCTGCTAACTTCTTGTAAATCACTAAAAATCTTCTTATTAAACTACTATATTATAACGTGTATGGAGCCAGATGTCGATAATTTTTTATTATGAAAGAACTTTCAAATCAAATAAGAGATGAAATAGGGTCTTCTCAAAAACGGTCAGTGGATATATGCTATAGCTATAGTTTTTGGAAATTCCAAGAACCACATAAAAATGTTAATGATGTAAGTTGAAACCGGTACACTAAAAAAGAAATGTAAAACTTAGATAACTTGAACAAGACTAACGCACGACACAGTGCCTTGCATTAAATTTAAATAATTGGAGGAAAAAATCATGATTGAGAAAAGCGTATCTTCTGAGCGTGGCAAAACATATTACTGGACAGAGAAAAGGGATTCACCTTTTACTCTTGTGTTTCTCCCTGGACTTACGGCTAACCACCACTTGTTTGACCAGCAAATTGAAGAGTTTTCCAAACAATACAATATCATCGTATGGGATGCACCTGCACACGGAAAATCCCGCCCATACAAAGATTTTTCATATTATAATGCCGCCGAAGAACTCAAAAACATCTTTGATACTGAAGGTATAAAACGCGTGGTGCTGATTGGACAATCGGCGGGAGGGTTTGTGTCGCAGTCCTTTTACAAAAAATACTCAGATATGGTGGATGGAATTATTACAATTGGAACCTGCCCATATAATCCGTCGTATTACAGCTCATCAGACCTGTTTTGGTTACGTCAGACGAAGTGGATGTTCCAACTTTTTCCCGACAGAATTCTACGAAACACTATGGCAAAGATGTGCGGTAGCACGCAGCATGCAAGAGAAAATATGCTGAATATGTTGGAATACTATAAAAAAGACGAGTTATGCAAGCTTATGTACATAGGCTTTGCCGGATTTATTTCCGAAATCAGTGATATGAACATCAAATGCCCATTGTGGCTGTTGGTGGGTGAACACGATAAAACAGGCAAAGTCATGGCGTACAACAAAAAGTGGCACCAAAAAGAGGGATTTCCTCTTTATATCATTGACGGTGCAGCTCACAATGCAAATGATGATAAACCAGAGCAAGTCAACAAACTATTAAACCTATTTCTACAAGCTCTGTAACTCAATGCAGTTCATTTGGTATGTTGTGTGAAGCATGAGTTATATACTGATTAATAAAAGAGGCCGCAACTTCTACCTGATTGAGGTCAACAGTTTCCAGTGTATCTCGCATCGTATGTGTATTGTCTAACCCACCTTCAAATAAATCGGATGAACTCAATACCATACATGGAATTCCCCTAAATGCGAAAGCCGCATGATCACCTGCATACCATTCTGGACCATAAATCACTTCTTTTTGCGTTTTCATCAAACAGTCAACGCCCTCTTTTGCTGAATCATCAAAATTATATAATGATACTGCAATTTTAGAACCAATATGGCAAGGCGAATCAATATTGATTACCAAAGAAACCTTATCCTGACTAGAACTAATATACTTCAGATATTCAACTTCACCACTGGCCTCATAGTATTCTTCTCCATTAAAAGGAACAATATCTATATCACAATTACAACTTGCAAGCCTTGCGGCAACCTCCAATAACACAGCAATCCCAACTGCATTATCAAGTGCTCCCTGTGTATGATACTTCGTATCCATATGTGCACATACAACTATTTTGCCATGACTATTTTTGTTACTTTTCTTTGCCACAAGCTGATAGCTGTTTTGCTGTTCATTTTTTGTTTTAATGGATACCCTAGCCATACCTTCTTTGCCATTGCATTGCAATTCTTCAAACATCGCTTCCGATACATAGGCAGAAGGAATCAAAAAATTACCATCTTCAAAAAGTGGGAATGGCTGTAATCCGCACAAAGCATGTTTTCCTGTAGCAGCAATGATTACAGCAGGTTGTTTTTTCTCAAATAATTCAATTAGATATTTGTGTTCATCAGGATAATAGAAGGGATAATCTTTGGGTTGTAACGGTGTTTCCACCAGTTCACCACCAACGATTAAAATGCAATCCTGGCAATCTACCGTTTCCAGTTCTTCCAGACTCTTTACAAATACCAATTTTCCAACGCCCTCAAAGGGCTGCGAGAAGGGACTTGCCTTGATTTCAATTTTTCTGTCATTTAGTGTTAAGCAGGATTTTCCTGTTTCCCAAGTTGTACATGAAAAAGGTAATTTCTCTATTTCATAGCCCATTTTTGCCATCATATTTTCCAAATATAAAAGAATATCCATGTTATTCTTCGAACCTACTGGCCGTTCTTTTAATAAATTCTTCATGATATCTTGTACCATTAAACACTGCCCCCTTTCACATTTTCTTATACCAATCACTTTCCATTGCTTTCATATATTATCCCCCTTTTTATATTTAAAACAAGTCATTCTCTATTATTTTTGTAGCTTTTCCCACTCATTTCTTGTAATAGCATATGCATAAGATATTTTGTTTTTTTCATCAGGATATTCCTTAACCTTTTTCATTCCATTGGCTATGGCAGTAGAGTATGAGCCTACATTTGTGTATTTCATATAGGAATAGATAATATCGTAGTCCGTATTCTGAAAAGTCCAATCTCTTACTGCCCTGGCTGCTTCACTACCAAAACCTTGTCTCCAGTATTTCTTATTAACATGATATCCTATCTCTGGCAGCATCTCTCCATCTATGTTTTGAAGAGTAAGCCCACAATCTCCGATGAATTCTCCTGTATCCTTCAAAACCATAGCTAATAATCCAAATCCATATTTTTTATAATTTTCAAGATTCCATTCTATCCAACCTCTAGTACGTTCTTCATCAAAAGGCTTAGGATAATGCTTCATAGTTTCTTCATCTGACAATATTTCAAATAATGGTTGATAATCATCCATCGTATATTCACGTAAAATTAATCGTTCTGTTTCTATTCTCAATTTGAACACCACCTATCTCAATATTACTCTGTCAAGTCAATCCAATATCTTTGTTCAATTACGCCGTCTTCAATAATTTCATTCTCTAATATTCCGCCATTTTTCCACTCTTCCATCATATCGAAGAATTAATCTTTATACTCATATGATAACTTTACTAATTCAATATTCATAATTAATCTCCTCTACAAGATGGATTACTTTACATCTGTTCCTTTATGGGCACTAGCTCTATATATCCTCGCGTACCGATTGGCTCAAGTTGAATCTTGGGGTTTAAGTCATCCCACTGATAGCCAATAATCGTTGGGTCATATTTTTTCTCGGATTCCCAAATATCCATAATTGCCTGCTCATAATCTTCTTCCTTAAAAGGCTCACCCTGAAACATAAGATACTTTGAAGCTGGAAGTTCAATGATGTCAAAGCCTTCTGGAATTACTCCACTATAATCTTCTGATACCTCAACACCCTGCACATACTCACTTGTTCCTGGTTTTATATGCTCTTTTGGTAGCCATAGACAAACAGGTTCACCGCAAATAGATTTTATACTAACCAGCACTCCCCAAACATCACAACCAACTTCCTCACAATATTTCCAATAATCCGTGGCAGTTTTTCCACGTTTAATGACAACCTTTCTTTTTGGTTTCTCGATTACTTGAATAAATACATTTTGGACACTCATATTATTTTCCTTCCTTTCCGAGAACCCGAATTTCACACCATACGGAGTAAAGAGATGCAATGGAATTGGATTAGCTGAATACTCACCTGGATTGCAACCAAACTCTTTATGAAAGGCTCGCTGGTATCCATCCACACTTCCAAAGCCAAAATCAAGAGCAACATCCAAAATTTTTACATCTTCATCTCGTAATTTTAGGGCAGATTGTTTTAACCTTAGTTTTCTGATATAATCAGCCGGCGTTATACCTGTATATTCCAAAAACAATCGCCTTGCATGCCAAGGCGAATACAACGATACCTTTGCAATTTCTGCAAAGGAAATTTTTTCACACAAATGTTGTTTTATATATTCTTCCATCCGTCGTACTGCTTCAATTTGTTCCTGCATTCTCTCACCTCCCAATACATTTATCTTACAATAATGTGTAGAGAATTTTCTCGACTATTTTTGCTATTTAGTAATACCTATATCTCTCTTTATTTGTTTTAATATTTAAGGAATGATATTTACTAATTGCCAAAATTGGCAAGTACATATCATTCCCTAAAATAAAACATGCTAATATCTATGCATAACTCTTACTATTCAAAACATTCCTCAAGATTCTTATATAGTTCTTTATATTTTTCCATCATTTCTTCGTGATGCGAAAGGATATACTCTCTATCTTCGCTTTTCGCAGCCATCTCTAATTGCTTTGCCAACTCAGACAACTCTACAGCACCGATAGTCAGAGACGTACTTTTTAATGCATGAGTCGTAACACGATAGTTTTCCCAATCTTCTTTTTGATAGAATTCCTCTAAAGTTGTACGCTTATCATTTTTTAGATATTCTCCTAACATTTCATGGTAAAAGCCCATATCCTCCATACAGTAACCAAGTCCTGTATTAATATCCAAACCTGAAATTGAAGAAAGTGAATTCTCTTCTTGAATTTTCTCTTCTACCTGCGGACATTCTACGTTCTTTTCCTCAGTCACTATTTTCTGTGCATCTTTTAGTTGTCTAAGTGACAGCTTCTCCTTCGGCAAATACTTTAATAGGATCTCATTTAATTCATTTTCTCGAATCGGTTTTGAAAGATAATCTGTGAATCCTACATTCATGTATTCTTCTCTTGCTCCAAGAATTGCATTAGCAGTCAATATAATAACCGGGGTAGTAATATTCAGGTGATTATCTCTCTCCCTCATATGACGAAAACATTCAACACCGTCCATAACTGGCATCAGATGATCCATAAAAATCAAATCGTACTTAACCTTTTGTATCTTCTCAAGAGCTTCCATACCACTTTCTGCGGTATCTACCATAACACCGGTATATTTCAGCAACCCCTTTGCCACTAAAAGATTCATCGGCACATCGTCCACTACCAGCACCTGTGCATCCAGAGCATATACCACTTCCGTTTCTATGCTTTCTCTTTCCATCTGCTCATGGTAGCGGTCAGAAAAATCTCCAATTGGTTCATGTTTTCTAATTTGCTGCTGTATACGCACCTGGAATGTAGATCCTTGTTCATACACACTGCTTACGGAAATCTCTCCACCCATCATCTCCACCAAATTTTTGGTTAGATTAAGTCCAAGGCCAGTTCCCTCAATATTACGGTTCTTCTTTTCGTCTACTCGTGTAAAGCTTTCAAACAACTTGCCGATATCCTCTTTTTTAATGCCAATTCCCGTATCCCTAATGGTAATAACAAGCGTAACAAGCGCATCGCTTTTCCCCTCATAATCCACATTCAGTTCAACTTTACCTTCATTTGTATATTTAACTGCATTTGAAAGCAGGTTGTTGATAATCTGACGAACACGCACCTCATCTCCGTAAAGACCGCATGGTATAGATGGATTAATGTAAATGGAGAATTCCAATCCTTTCTCTGCCGCTCTCGATGCTGTCATATTATAACAATCGTTCATAATGGAAAACAATTCATATTCCACAGGAATGATTTCCAGCTTTCCCGACTCGATTTTGGAAATATCCAGAATATCATTGACAATGGAAAGCAAGGATTGGCTGGCACTTTGTATGTTTATAGCATATTCTCGAAGAATTTCATTATTCTCACACTCTCTAAGTAGCATGGTATCCATACCTATAATCCCATTAATTGGAGTACGGATTTCATGTGACATATTTGCCAGAAATGTACTCTTGGCACGATTTGCGGCCAAAAGCTCCTCTTCATGCTCCATAAGCTTTTTTCTCTGCTTTTCATAAATATGAGTCTCATACTTTAAAATAATACCAAAAACACAAGAAACAATAAAAATCGCCATAATAACGTCAGGCATCATATAATTTTCAGGCATTGTAACAAGAAGCTCGGGATATTTGTCCGCCAACAAAATACTTCCGCCCATAACGGCAAAACTTAACAGGAATATAACGACGCAAATCCAGCCCTTCAATATCAGGCAGTTAAAAATTAATCCAAGAACAAACCACACCGGCATACCACTGTAAATTCCTCCAGAAGAAAAAAACATCAGAGGAAATATCACCGTATTCGCCCCTAAACAAATCAGCATTCCTGCCATCTGTACATTATTCTTTTTGACAGATAAATACAAAGCTGTATACACCAAAATCAGAATTAGTATAACTGCAACAGCACTTGCATATGCCTGCATTGCCGCCGTAGCAATAAGAGAAATTGCCCCTCCTATAAAAGCCGCAGTCATAATAAGATTCATCATTCTCTGCTGAATACTATATTCCTCTTTTAAAACCGTATCCGAATACCATTTGACAACATTTTTTATAGTTGTCACTGGCTTCGCTTTGGATTCCGACTTTTGGGTCTTTTTCTCTTTTCTGAGAAATAATAATCCCCAGGCACCTTTCCCACAGTTACATACAATCCCCGGAGTCGCTTTCTGAAAATATATTTGCTTAAAATGACATATCTTCTCTATTTCATTTTTGATAAATTCCCGAGTTTCCCTATCCAAATTCACATGGGTAATAAAGAGCACGTCCTTGTCGATTGTCCAGTGTTTTCTTAAAGTAACTTTGATATATTTACAAATTACGTCAGTCCATTGTCCAATTAACACTCGCCCCGCCACTATCCGGTCATCTTTCATTGTCAGAAGCGGATGTACAAGAAATCTGTCACAAATATTCTTTACGCCCTTCGAAAGTCTACCGGAGCGATATAGAAATTCTGTTTCATTTAAAACAAATCCCGTATTTACTAATTTTTTTGAAACAGTAAGCTCCTCCAGAATTTGCGATAGAGATCCTCCATCTTGTGCCATTTTTGCTGCTTTCACTACAAGCAGCCCCATTCCACTGGAGAGTTGGCCGGAATCAAACACCACAACATTGGAGTAATTTTCCGACGCCTTTAATGCATTGTCATAACCGTCACTGGCCTTTTTGGCCATAGTAATATGTAAAATTTCATCAGCAAGCAGCGACTGTTTGGCAAAAAAAGCTTCATATTCTTCTACTTTTGGCGGTTCGGATTTTACCGTATTGTTTTCCTTATCCATATAAATAAGCAAATCATCCAAACTGATTTCCTTACCATCCACAAAGCGACCTTCCTTTGTGTTGACAAAATATGGGTTAATTACAATCCCATATTGCTGAATCAATTCTTCCGGTAAATCGCATACACTATCTGCTGTTATTAAAAGTGGGATTTTTCTATTCATCTTTTTCTTCATCTTCTTTTCCTTTCAGCATCTTTCGTAATGTACGCGACATGGCGCTTAATTCAATCGGTTTAGAGATAAATTCATCAAAACCTTCCTTTATAAACATCTCTCTTGCACCACTCACTGCATTTGCGGTCAGCACAACAATCGGTATGTTTTTATAATATCCGTTTCGAAGTTCGCGAATCTTCTGCATTGCAACAATTCCGTTCATACCTGGCATCATATGGTCCATAAAAATTATCTGGTAGTCTGCAAAAACACATTTATCTATGGCGAGTTCCCCACTTAAACAGGTATCAGCTTCAATTCCATAGGTTTTTAACACACCCTTTGCAACCATCAGATTCATATGGTCGTCATCTACCACTAATGCCTTTACACCTGTAAAATACTGTTCCTCCTGTTGTTTCTGAATTTTAATTTTTCCAAAACTTCCCGGCATGGTAACATTCAACAGATTTACAACTGCCATCAGATAAACTGGCTTTTGCAATATATATATATTGCTGTTCTTCGGCAGGATAAACGTATTTTCTGCAAAAATAACTGTAAAGACTTTTTCACTTAAGCCTTCAAAATATTTTCGATCCATCTCATATTCCCAGCTTGCTATAAATACATGGGTGATTGGATTGTCTTCTACAATTTTCTTCAAATCATCCAGTGAATCAGCTCGACAAATGTTAAGTCCCAGTCCATTTCCAATATGCTCAATCATATTGCCATAGTACTGTGCAATCTCTGGACGAACATACTTTTCTGCATTAAAATAACAAGCAATTTGAAAATCATAATTCTTTTTTACGCTGATGGATGCCTTCTTATCCACCACCTGTTGCGGAATTACCACATGGACATGGGTTCCCTCAGAAACTTTGCTTTCAATGGATACAAATCCACCCATAGCAGCAACCATTCCATGTACAATTGCAAGTCCAAGACCAAGGCCTCCTGTCTTACGTTCAAAATCGGAATCCCCTTTATATATATCCGTAAATATGTGCTTCAACTGTTCCTCGCTCATACCTATACCGGTATCCCATACATCAATGTTCAGGTTGATTCCATACCCTTCCTCTCTCTTTCCAATATACAGATAGGCTCCACCAGACTCTGTGAACTTAATAACATTATCCATAAGAACCTGAATGATTTTTTTCAATTTCCCTGCATCTCCATGCAATACCCTTGGAATATCCGGCTGTATGTCAATTGCAATATCCAACTTATAATCCATTCTATTCCATTGAATACCTGAAATAGCATCATGAATCATAGATACCGGCTCGTAATCATCCTCAGATACCACTAGGGTATTGGTAATTAATTCAGAATAATCTAAAATATCGCTAACCTGACCATACAAACGTTTTCCAGCATTCTGAATGGATTCTATCTTTTCCAACAGGTCATTTTCCAGCTCTTGGTGAAGGATAATCTCACTCATGCCGTTCACCGCATTAATCGGAGTTCGAAGTTCATGGGATACATTCACAAGAAACATTTCACTTCTATGATTTGACTCTTTTAACTCTTCTTCAATTCTATACCGTAACATTCTCTCCTGCTTCTGTTTCCTGATAAGAAATCTGGAAATAAATATTGCACACAACAAGCATACTACACCAAGAATAATTCTCATCCAAATCAGTTGTTCGGTATCTCTATCCACATATCCGGTTACAAAAAAATTCCACAAAAACACTATCGGATAAGAGGCTGACATAAAATAAATCAGTTTCATATCCTGATGCATCGACAATATAATGATAAATAGACAAATTATAATCGGTATATCTGTCAAAGGAATTCCCTGGGCTCCGTAATACAACACTCCACAAAATCCAATTACTGCATAAAACCATACTCTCACATTAGACGACCCAATCTGAAAAAAATGAGCTAACCAGCAGGAAAGAACTGCTACAGCTACCACCGGGCACATAATCTGCCAGAATTTCCAATCAGAAATTGCCATAACTACCATTAACAATATTGCTAACATAGATAAAACTGTAATAAATACCATATGAAATATTGTCTGAATTTCAATATCATAATTCTTTTCTTTCACTTGGTCCCCCTTTTTTTGCCCTACATTAGACTTATCAGAGTATAGATGCGATTTTGTAACTCCTTATAATGCTCTGACAATGCCTGATGATTAGCTACTACATCTTCAGTTCTGTTTTCTTTAGCAGCCATTTCCTGCATCCTTGCCTCTTCAGAAATTTCTGTCGCTCCAATGGTTTTTGCATTGCTTTTCAATGCATGTACTGTAATTCTATAGTTATCCCAATCTTTATTCTGGAGAAATTCTGCCAATTCCACATCCTTTTTTCCAGTTGCAAATTCTTTCAGCATTTCTATATAAAACATTTTACTTTCGGCACAATACTCCAATCCGGTCTTTACATCTAATTCCGGTATCTGTTCTGAAAACATCTGTAATTCTTTTTCTGTAAAAGAATCCTCATCCACTACCTCCAAAGAAGGCTTAGTCTCCACTTTTTCCTCTTTTTTCTTTTTTTCTTTATCCCGAAAACTAACCTTTTCCTTTGGAAGATATTCCGCCAATATCTTTTCCAATTTTTCAACAACAACTGGTTTTGAAAGGTAATCGTCAAACCCATGCGCCAGATATTGTTCCTTTACACCAGCAATTGCATTGGCCGTCATAACAATTATTTTTGTATTATTCGGCAGGATATTTCTTTCCCGTAAGGTCTTCATGGTCTCAATACCATCCATCTCCGGCATCATATGATCCATAAAAATAATATCATACTGCTTTTCCTCTGTTTTTTTGATACATTCCTTACCGCTTGATGCCGTATCAACCTTGATACAGCTTCTCTTTAACAGTCCTGTTGCCACCTTTAGATTCATAGCATTATCATCAACAATCAGTATTTCTGCCTCAGGAGCATAAAGATAACTATTATCGCGTTTTTTCGTTTTTCCTCTCTGAACAACATTATTTCCAATCGGTGTTTCATCAACAATTGTCTGTTTTAAATTAAAATAGAATCTGGAGCCTTTTCCATATTCACTTTCCACCTCCAAGGAACTTCCCATCATTTTCAACAGACATTGAACAATGGATATACCTAATCCTGTTCCTTCTACATTATGGTTCTTTTCCTCATCCAGTCTCTGGAAGGACTCAAAAAGTTTACCCATATCTTCCTTGCGGATACCTATACCTGTATCAACCACCTCCACATGAAGAAGAATATTCTCTGGACTATCTGGCACCTCATGGCCTTGAACGACTAAAGTTACCTTACCCTCCCTTGTATACTTTACTGCATTAGTTAAAAGGTTAGTGATAATCTGTCGAATTCTTACATCATCACCATACATCGCACAGGGAAGTTTTTCATCAATTTGTAATTCCAGCAGCAAATCTTTCTTTTCTGCCTTATCAGATATCATATTTATCAAATCATGAATAAGCTCCGAGGTCTCATAACGCACTGGAACAATATCCATCTTTCCGTCTTCAATTTTTGAAAAATCAAGAATACTGTTAATCAGTGTCAAAAGCGTCTTTCCGGCACTTTCAATATTTTCTGCATATTCTTGAATACTCTCATCTTCACTTTCTCGAAGAATCATCTCATTCATACCAAGAACCGCATTGATTGGAGTACGAATCTCATGGCTCATCTGTGCCAGAAACTGGGATTTTGCCTGTGTAGCCTGCATTGCTTCCTCTGCCGCATCTCTTAAGCGTACATTGGTTGCCTGCTGCCATATCATCAGCCTGCGAATCAAATGTCTGACCGCAAAAATGCAGAAACCAAACATTAGCAGGAAAGACACTTTATAGAAAACAATTCCTCCATAGATTGACCACCAATCCTTTACCACCATAATGGTAAAGTTAGAAACGTCATCATGCTCACAAATACATGCCTTGTATTTTCCATCGTAATCCTTCAAAACATTAATAACCGAATTCTCAGAATAAACATCTAAATAATTTAATCTCTGTACATTCACAGAATTGGTTCCAGAAAGCTGATATTCCTCATTTGGATGATTGATAATAATTCCGTTATTATTTATCAAAAAAGCATATCCATCCTCAGAATACGTATTCTGCATAACCTCCGTCAGCTTATCCAGATTGTAATCAATGGCAAATACTCCTAAAAAGTTTCCATCTTTTCCATACATTCTTTTCGAAAAAGTTAAACAATACACATTTTCTTGTGTGTCATAATAAGGACTGGAAATCACAAAACCACTATTGTCACTCATAGTGTCCGCATACCACGGATAAGCCTGCAGAATATAATCGTCCCCCGGCACCCAACCATTGTTCATGATTACTTTCCAAGAGGTATTTGGATTTCCAATATATGCAAGAGAAATCTCCGGATAATTACTAACAATTGCGTTTAAATAAGCTTCCGCTTCGGATGGATTATCCAATAATTCCGGTTGTGAAGTCATGGAATAACATAACATTTCTAATATGGTCTTTTTGTCTTCCATCCATTCCACCAACTGGGAATTATAGCTGTTTACCTCCTCTGACATACGGGTTTCGCCCAACTTCATAATCATTCTGTCACAGAAGAACATAACCAAAAGCATTGCAACAATAAGAACCCCGGTAACCTGCCAGCGTATCCTTTTTCCAATTACAGACTCCCCTTCTGTTTTTCCATATTTTGACTCTTTTTCCTCCTGTCCTTTATCTACTTTTGAAAGTCCATAGTAAGAAAAAAGGTTATCAATCATATTTGATAACATAAGAGCAGATTCTTGAATGCTGTCAATATTCTCTTTTAAATTAGAACTCATACCCAAGTTTTTTCGATTACTTTCATTCAGTATCCGATTTAATGGCATTTTTAGTTCTGAAGATAAGTTGGATAAAAAATCTTCCTTAACAGATAATGCCTTTTCTGCCTGCATTCGATGATTCTGGGCACGAATATAAAACACAGCTACAATTACAATCAACAGAAGATTCAAAATAGAATTTCTTATCAGTTGTAAATAACTTTCCTTATACAGCTCCCCTTCCTGTACTCGCAGAATCAAATACCAATTTTTCTGTATTCGTGAGAAAAACACCTTATTTTTCTTTCCACTAATGTTACTGTCAAAGGATAACTGCTCTTTATTTTGCGACATAACCTCACGAAATACCTTTTCGTACTCCGGCAATGCGTCCGAAATTTTTTTCCCAAGATAATCCATATTTGAATATCCAATAATTGTTCCCTCTGCATTGACAATCAAGGCTTCACTCTTATCGTCACTTTGCATTTTCTCGATGGACTTCTGTATATTTGATAGACCAAAATCTAGCGCAACTAAACATCTACCATCTGAAAGCAACTGGGATACGGTGAAACACATTTTTCCTGTAACCAAGTCTATATATGGAGAAGATATATATATTTCTCCAGGATTCAATTTTAGAGTCTCCGAGTACCATACACGCTCCTCTACCCGAAAATCTTCTGGCAAATCGTACCCCGGCAGAATAATATAATCGTCACACACCAGAAAAGCATTCATACATATATCGTCCGATAACAGCTGCTGTAACGCACTCTGTTCCTTGAAAAATGTGGTCAGTTTCTCTTGGGAATCCCCCTGTTCCATTCGTTCCTCCACATTATTTGCCAGAACAGAGGTCATATATTCTGATTTTTCAAGCATTGACTGTAAATCTTTACTGATGATTTCCATCTGATTCTGACCTATTGTTTCTGCCTGCTCTATTGTCATATTGTAAATCAGTAAAACATTGAGTAGAATCACAATTGCCAAAACAACCAATACCGCACTTATAAGACCATAACTGTATCCTTTTCTATGTTTAGAGACTTTGTTTTCCTGTACCCTACGATTTTCTTTCCCCAACATTTTTAATACCCCATCTAATTACTTTTATTTAAGTGGTTCATAATCATCCGGAACCGTAATTCCTAACGCTTCACAGTTCTCAGGATTATATTTCTTGGTAACATTTTCTGCGTAACGAACCTCTATTTCTCCCGGATTTTTTCCTTCTTCCAATATCTCATATGCCATTTCACCTGCAGTATAACCTATATCATAATAACTGATTGAAAGGGCTGCGATTCCTGCTTCACACAATCCTTCCTCCCCTGCAATCATAGGCACTTTTTCTGAAATAAGAATGCTTTTCAGAAGGTCTGCTTGAGAAGCTATTGTGTTATCTGTAGGAATGTATATTACATCACAGGCTGATGCTGCTCTCTTTGCCGTCTTTTCCAACTCCTCCTTATCCGCTATGGTATAGGTTTCAAAGGCTATTCCCTTTGCAGTAAGAACAGAACCCATTACCTGAGCCTGAAAAATAGAATTTGTCTCAGTAGAACAATATAAGATACCAACTTTTTCTGCATCAGGCACAAGTTCACAAATCATATCCGCCTGACTCTCAATAGGTGCTAAGTCTGAAGTTCCGGTTACATTTATCCCAGAAGCACCTTTCCATTCTCGCATATTAAGAGCTGTTCCATAATCCGTAATAGAAGTTGCCACGATAGGAATCGTATTTGTAGCCTGAGAGGCAGCCATTAAAGCCGATGTTGCATTTGCCATAATCAGATTCACATCTTCAGATACAAAACCGTTTAAAATATTCTGACAATTATTCGTACTGCCTTGTGCTATCTCAACATCAAATACAACCTCATCTCCCAATTTATCCGTCAGTGCTTCCTGAAATCCCCTTGTGGCTTCATCCAGTGCCGTATGTACTTCCCATTGACAAATTCCTATATGATACTTTCCATCTTCATTCTTTACATCTTCCGAATTACCACACGCCGTCAAACTACACATCAACATAACAGAAAATGCAATTG
This sequence comes from uncultured Lachnospiraceae bacterium, assembly GCA_964405075.1. Lineage (GTDB taxonomy): Bacteria > Bacillota > Clostridia > Lachnospirales > Lachnospiraceae > CAYOMP01. The sequence continues at coordinate 12,553 of CAYOMP010000009.1, read as the reverse complement.
CGATTTTTTTTCTGATTTTTCTTATGCTTTTTCCCATAATTATCCTCCTCGTGCCTTTTCCCGATTGTCACATATCACGCATTCGGTATTCTATATCCTCATCAATCATATTTATCAGTATATCGGCAAAATACGGATCGAATTGATTCCCTTTTCCCTTTTCAATCTCTCCACGTACTACTTGCTGTGGCAATACATCACGATAACTGCGCTTTGATGTCATTGCATCGTATGCATCTGCAACACCAATAATTCTTGCAATTTCTGGAATCTTCTCACCCTTTAGTCCATCCGGATAACCCTTGCCATCATAACGTTCATGATGCCATCTTGCTCCGATTCCAATGTTTGGAATCTCTGAAATGTTTTTAAGGATATCACTTCCAATTACGGGATGGGATTTTATAATTTTGTATTCTTCGTCTGTCAGTTTGGTGTTTTTGTTGATAATTTCATCTGGTATACCAATCTTACCGATATCATGCAAAAGTCCCATATAATAAATCTCTTCCTGTTCCTTTTCACTTTTTCCACTTCTCTTTGCAATTTCTCTTGCATACTCTGCCACTCTGGAAGAATGTCCGTTTGTATATTTATCCTTTGCATCAATAGTTCCAGCAAGGGTTTGCATAATCTGTAAAGACATACGCTCAACCTTTTTTCTTCTTTCTTCCGCTTTCCAGGTCTGCTTTTCAACCTCCTGCTGTAAATTCTTCTGTAAACGGTCAAGCTGCAAAATTCGGCTGACACGTTGCACCATAATGTCTGCCACAAAGGGTTTTTTAATAAAATCAGAAGCACCTTCTTTAAAGCACCTGACTTCTGTATCTCTGTCATCATCTGCAGTTAAAAATATTACAGGAATGTCTCGATAACCTTCATCTGCCTGTATCTGTCTCATGACTTCAAATCCATCCATTCCAGGCATATGCAAGTCTAGCAGAATCAAATCCGGATGATTTTCCGATAAATATTCCAATACTCTTTTTCCCGAATCTACACCCTCTACATGGAATTGCCCACTTAACATTCTTTCAGCAATTCGCAGATTCATGGCATCATCATCCACCACCAAAATAATTGGCAATTTCTCCATAATCTCTTTTTCTGTCCGTTCTTTCTCTTCCGATTCCTTAAAGACTTTATGGAGATTAGACAACAATCTCCTGTAATTTTCCATGGCAACACTATGATGCTCTCTAATAAAGTCGATATTACTTTCCTTCCCCGCCATTTCCAGAGCCTTGGCCTGTTCTGAGATATTGGTTGCTCCAATAGAAAGTGAAGTACTCTTTAATGAATGCACCAAAATTCGATATTTTTCCCAATCTTCCTGACTATAGGCATCTTCTATGCTGTCATATTTTTGATTGTCCAGATAACTAACCAGCATTTCCTTATAAAAATCTTCGCTATCACAGCAATACGCAAGTCCTGTAGTTGTATCCAGCACCTTATTCAGTTGTTCAATAAAATTCTTTTGTGTATTATCCACTGATAACATACCTTTCTCCTATGCAAAGAGAGCATCTACACTCTCATACAACTTTTGCGGAAGAACCGGCTTTTTAACAAATCCCTGCACCGAATATTTCCCTTCCGCCACTTCTTGTTCCATGTCTTCAGATGCAGATAAAAACAGTACCGGAATATTTTTTGACCTTTCCTTTGCCCTGATTACATCCAAAGTTTCTGTACCACTCATTCCAGGCATTTCTACATCCAAAAGGATTAAATCCACCTCTTCTTCTTGAATGAGTGTAAGAGCAATCTGTCCTGAACTGGCTGTTTTCACATCATAGCCCTTCTTACTAAGAATCATCTCCGCCATTTTTAAATTCATTGCATCATCATCTACTACTAATATCGTCATCCTATCACTCTCTTTCTCTTATAGTATTTTTGTTATTTATCTTATTATTATTTTATATCTAGTATGCGTTGCCAAAACTTTAACCCACTATCAAAAATGATTAATTCTGATTTCTATAATACCATATAAACAGCTATCTTTGGCAGATTTTTTTCAGATTGCCAAGAAAAATTTGATAATGACAAACATACTATAATTTTCTCCTCGTTGCTGGCGTAAAAAAAGCAGTAATGATTTTATCGTCATTACTGCTTAAAATGAGCATTCTATATTTATAAGTTATGCTCCAAACTGTTTCTTCTGACAAATTGATTGAATCACGTCCACACATCTTTCAATTCCTAAAAGACTGCTGTTCAGGCAAACATCATAATTTTTCGCTTCCCCAAAGTTCTGTCCCGTATAATATTTATAATAAGATTCTCTTTTCTTATCTATCTTTTCAATTTTACTGAGTGCCTTTTCGTCCGCTTCTTTATATATATGTTCGATTCTTTCTTTTCGACTGTCCAAATCTGCATAAACAAAAACTTTCAGTACATTTGCATAATCCTTTAGTATATAGTCCGCACACCGCCCTACAATGATACATCCGCCCTTTTTAGCAATTTCACGAATAACAGAAGCCTGTTGCAAAAATGCCTGATTACCTACTGACATACTCTGACGTACGTCTTCTCCCAATTCACTCCAGAATCCTCCAGTACCTTTTGCATCTGCATTTTCAAAAAAGCTTTTATCAATTGGGCAAGATTTAGCCGCCATCTCAATCAGTTCATAATCATAAAACGGAATGCCCAGACGTTCAGATAACTGTTTTCCAACTTCTCTGCCGCCGCTTCCATGCTGTCTGCTGATTGTAATGATCATAGGACTAGTACTTCCAATGACTTCACCTGCACCATCAGTACCACCCTCTAATTCACCAGCCCATTCAAAGCCTTTTTTTGCAACTATTACAGCAATGATTTCATTAATAACTGCTGCTGCCGCAATCGTTCCCTGAATAATACGTGCACATTCCGAATCCGATGTACTTAATACAGAAACTGCAATTCCTGTAAATACAAGCGATACACCAGAATGCGGTAACAAGGTGAATCCCAAGTACTTTTTCACAGTTTCCGGTGATTTTGTAATACTTGCTCCAAAATAGGCACCAAAATATTTACCAAGCGCTCTCGCAATAATGTAAATAGCCGTAAACATTCCCGCACCCATAATCAAATGATAATCCAGCGGAGCACCAAGATTCAGGATAACAATGATCATTGCAATTCCAAGGAACGGATTAAATGCCTGCATAATCTGTTCTAATCTTTTTTCCGTAATCATATTGGAAAAAGCAGCTGAAAATGCCATACCCATAAGCATAAAGTTCAAAATCGGTTTTGGCATCACTACATTATTGAAGAAAAATCCTACACCTGATGTAATAAGAATATTTAGGATCAAAATAACCAATGTAGCCGAGTCACTTCTCTCTTTTTTCAGCATCACACCAGCCAAAATTCCTGTTACAACACCTATCACAAGTGGAAGTATTACAACTAAAGCAATCATATATGCTGGCAGTTCACCTGCGGAAAGATTTCCTGCAACAATTGCAATCGTTGTAAAGAAAATAACGCAGCCCATAATATCATCCAATGCTGCCATAGGAATCAGAGTATTTGTTACCGGTCCATTTGTCTTAAATTCACGCACAATAGACAGTGCAGGTGCCGGCGCTGTTGCAAGTGCGATTCCACCAAACAGGAATGCCAAATATAATGGAATTCCCTGAGTATAAAATACGATTCCAAAAACAAGTGACACAAACAAAAATGTTCCGACAGATTGTGTAAAAGTTGTAATCACAATTGCCTTACCGGAACGTTTTATTTTGTTCCATACAAGTTCCGTTCCAATCATCAAACCAACGGCACATTCCAAAATATGCACAATTGTCTGATACCATTTGGCATCTAAAATTTGCTGATTCATCAACGAAACTGCATGAGGTCCTAAAATCATGCCTGCAATGAGCCATCCCAGTATGGATGGAAGTTTTATTTTTGAGATAAGTTTACCTGCAAAAAATGCAAGTACTATTGCTATTAATAGTTTAATAATGAGAGATATCATTTTTCCCTTCCTCCAAGTCATTTTATATTCTGATTAAAATTCAATTTTTTTGCACTATCCTTCTTTTGCAACTCCATATAACATAATGTCCAAGATTTTAGAAAGATTAACTTCATGATCTTCAATCAATGTATGAATATCATCTTTTTCACAAGATTTGCTCTGAAAATATCCATTGTACATTTCAAGAAAACTCATAAAATACTCCAATGCTACCTCTATTTCAATTTCATCTCTAAGCTGTATTTGCTGTAGTAGTTTCTTAAAACAATTTGCATAAAATTCATCATATTGCTTTCGGAGCGTATGAATTTCCTTTTGCAAATGCTTCGGTGGCTGTAGAACTGTATTAAAAAAAATATTGCAATAATAAGGATTTTCCTTAAAAAACTGTTGTCTCATTTGCAAAAGATTATTCATACTTTCTTTTACACTATCCCCTTTATACTCTCTGTTTTTAAAATATGCCGTCATTTTTTTAAAACATTCTTCCACACACTTCAGATACAGTTCATCTTTATTTTTAAAATTATGATATATCAACCCTTTCGAAATATTATTCTCATTACAAAGTGTTGTTAGAGAAGCATTGTCATAAGTCTTTTTTCCAAATTCCTCTATTGCTGCCGACATAATTCTTTCATACGTAAGCTTTGTTTTTTCTTCTTTTCGCATAGCTACACCTCCTTTGCTTCCATTTACTAACCTCACACTCCACAACAGTTTGCACTATGTGGACCTAGCAGTAAATTATCTTTTACAATATATCACACATTCATGTTTTCCAAAATCTTACATTTCATAGGATTAATCAAAAAAATACATACAATAATTGTCAAAATATCTGCAAGTTTTAATGATTTATTTATTGACTATGCGGTCTATAAATAAATACTATCATTTATAGACCGTATAGTCAATAAATATTCATAACATCAAAACAGGGGTGAGATAAAATTCATCTCACCCCTGTTTTGCTATCTTCTGTCAAAATTACATATAAAATTCTACTTTCGGAGCCTGTTCCGATTTTAATATATTTTTCTAGTAGTTCTCTGCATTTACTTCAAAGTATGACTGTGGATGAGCACATACAGGGCAAACCTCAGGTGCCTTTGTGCCAACTACGATATGACCACAGTTACGGCACTCCCATACCTTTACTTCACTCTTTTCAAATACCTGTGCAGTCTCAATGTTCTTAAGAAGTGCGTGGTATTTTTCCTCATGATGCTTCCCGATTGCAGCTACCATACGGAATTTAGCTGCAAGAGCTGTTCTTTTTCTCCTCTTCCATTAATTTAAACTTTTCCTTTGGCTGTTTACAAACAGGGCACTTGTCCGGTGCTTCCTCTCCTTCATGAACATAACCACATACTGTACATACCCATTTCTTTATAGTCTTTACCCCTTATTTATTATGAAAAGCTATTGTCCATCCTTCTCAATTACCCCGGAATAATCAATTAAGTCTCCAAATAGTACAAAAAGCTATTTTGGAATTTCACTACATTTCATGCTTTTTCTTACATATCACAATCCAGTACGTTATCATAGCAATACTAAATAGCATTCCCATGAACTGTACATATACGTTAATTTTTTGCAAAATAGACTTTTCTGAATATCCATGTTGTCCTTCATTACCAAGACCCTTTCCTGATCCATTTTTGAGTCCTTTTCCCAAGCCTTTCCCTGCTCCATGACCGATACCTTTTCCCTCTCCACGACCAAGTCCTTTATCGGAATTTTCTTTTATTCCATAGCAACACCGGCAACTAACTGGTACATTTTTTGAATACTTCCAGCTTCATCCACATCATTTGTTGTGCCTACAATAAAAATATCCTTTTCCGGAAAATAATACGCAAGCGAACCAGTTACTCCCGAATGCCCTATTGCATGATCATTTAGCGGTAACTTACATTTCATCATTCCCATACCATATTGCATAGGAAAAAATTGAATACTACGAAAAGTATCCCATTCCTCCAACTCTTCAATACTGAATAATTCTCCTCTCATAAATGCCTGTAGGAAAATCATACTTTCATCCAATGTGGTTACAATTCCTCCTGCTCCACGATCTGATGCAATATAATTCGCTAATACATACTGGCGATTGTTATAATGAATTGGTACTATTACCGATTTCATTCCCTCTTCCATTAAAAAAGTATCCTTCAATTTCAATGGTTCAAAAATTCGTTCCTTATAGTTATCTGCTAATGATTCTTTTGTTACTCTTTCAATAATTTCGCTAAGCAGATGATAATTTAAGTCGGAATAGTATGCTTTTTTCCCTTTTCCCGGAGCGAAATGTGCCTCTATTTTCCTGGTTCTATCTATAGCATCCTCAAAAGAAAAAGTGAAATCACCCTCATCAAGTAAAATGTCCAAAAATGTTTTCTCACTTTCTACCTTTTCAGTAAAGAAGTCAGGTAATCCACTTGTTTGGCATAATAAATGATTTATTGTGATTTGTTCTGAATAATCAACACCTTTGTATTGATGTATTCCAGCTATCTCTTCTACCTGAAAAAACTTTGTAATAGGATCTGACAGACTGATTTTCCCCTCCTGTACTAACTGAAACAAAATTGTTGCCGTATACATTTTGGTAATGCTTGCATCCACATATTTACTGTTCATTTCGAAAGTACCTGAACAGTTTTTATAAAATAGGGAACCATCTCCTGTCATAACATAAAAACAGTCTCCCTGTCCATGATCTATATCTCCATATATATTGTCCATTCGTTCCTGAAAAGACATCTTTTTATACCTCTTTTGCATTATACCTTTGTATAAAAATATTCCAACTATACCTACAATAAGAATACTTACGATGATTCCTACAATTATTGCTATCCTCTTTTTCATATACTCTTTTTTCTCCTTCCTTTACAGTAACAAAATACGGTTTACATAATCCTGTGGTGGCATCTGATATTCTTCATCCAAAATCTGTTGCATGGCTATAATATGTATTACTTCCCAGTAAAAATCAGCCATTCGATAGGTATCCCCACTTGCCACAGTTCCTTCTTCCTGACCTTGCTTAATAACCTCCATTAATAAATTTGTTGGTTCTTTCTTATATTCATCTGTAAAGCGATTAGAGTTAGTCTGCTCTTCCGTAATACGAATGTTAAATACAAACATATATGCTACCAATGTTTTATTCCTTATTTCTTCAAACATAATATGCGTTAATTTTTCTATTTTATCTTTTGCAGGATAGGGAGCATTTAGAAGTTCTGCCAACTTTGAAGGCTCTGCGTTTTTTTGAATAATAGCTTCAAAAACAGCTTCTTTTGAAGGAAAATAAGAGTATATCGTTCCCTGCCCAATTCCAATGAATTCTGCCAGCGTACTGATTTTACATCCGGAATATCCTCTTTTTGCAAAACATTTTATAGAACCTGTGATGATTCTCTCTCTCATTTCATCCCTTATTTTTTCACATTGTTCACTTGTTTTTGGCATTTATTTTCTCCTTTCTTTTTGCTTGTTGTTCAAACAAATCCACCATCTTCGATGCAATATTATCCTGATTATCTATATATACGTGGTCTGTACCATGTCTATCTTTCTATACAATAAAATTTTTGAAACAGAGTTTTCTCTTAAATACACAGTAGTATAGTCAACGCAAACTTCATATATTTTTTGAATGAATATTTGTTCATTAATAAAGTAGCATATTTATCTATTGATGTCAATGTTTATAAAACAACTATATGCTATTTTTTTGTTATTATGCAATACAGTAAGAACATAAATAATCATATTAATACCTTACATTTTTTCAAAAAAGTCGCCCAGACTAGATTTATTTATTATCTAATCCGGGCGGATTTTACCGATATTACTCTATATTTCTTTTTATTTTTCCTAATCTTACCACTAGAAATGTATGTTCCATCTATTTCATCAATCACTGAGTAACATACCTGCCATATCTTATGATTTCCCGTAAATGGAATAGGTGAATTCATCGCCATAATTATGGAAAAATACTACCATTCCCCATCATTACACGAATTATACCAATCACAAATAAATGAGCCGGATAATACAGATAGAAAAACCATTTCATTCCCTTCCACTTACCTCTTTCACCATTATACTGTTTTAAAATTAACAACGATAATAGGGTGAACATTTGAATTATTCCATATACTTTATCCATAAAGATAAAATATACAGCGGCATAAAAAGCTGTCCATATAAGCATTGTAACAGACTGCTTTTTAAAATCGCCGCGATTCAAATACAAATATACCGGACAAATAGCTGCAATTGTGGACCAATCTGCTGGGAATGTAATAAAACAAATCAAAACTACAAGTACAATTTTAAGCCATTGTGGTAAACGGTCCGTTGTAAATATAACCATCAAAACTACTGCCCAAGCAAGCGACCACATGACACTCGTCATATTGAAAAATCCATTCGGAACAAAAGGAATTCCTCCTGCAAAGTTATACGCAAAGTGAGATATTATTGCAAAGACAAATAATCTAAAAATATATTTTTTAACGTTACGAGTATAATGAAAACCTTCCGCAATAAAAAACCACATAATCGGCGCAGTTAATCTCCCAATCACATGTAGTCCCATAACCCACCATATCTTTTGACAGCCGGGATATAAAAGCCACGTTATATGATCAATTGTCATTGCAATAATCGCAATCATTTTTATTTGGTTGCTATTTAATCCATTGTTCTTTAATTCATTCACATCAGTTTCCTCCTCAGATTTAGTATTTTCACATTTCTTTTCTACTAACGTCATTAATTTAATATTCATAACTTCAGTACTCTTCTTTCATAGAAAAATTGAAATTCACCAAATACTCAAATTCCAGTTTTAAAAAATTATTTTCGCCCTTATCTTAATACTAACACAAAAAACGATATCATACATATTTTTTTACCTGTACAATATCGTTATTTCTTCTATTACTTTTTCTCTAACTATTATTCATTATGAAGCAGTTTTCATTGTATACTATATTATCTTGGTATATTCTTGTCACTGTTTTTTTCATTTTCGTTGGCAGATTTCAAATCCTGAAAAAAATGCAGTAATAATTTTTTTCAATCATCCAAGCCATGCCGAACTCGAAGGCCTGCGCCCTTCTTCGTCGCGGGCTGGCGCCCTATAAAAAAAGAGATAACAAGGCTCGTCTGCGAATGAATTCGCACGACCCTTATTATCTCTTTTTGGGTATGGCTTGTAGCTTTCGCGAATGTTCCCAGCGGGAATCGAACCCACAACTAGCGCTTAGGAGGCGCTTGTTATATCCATTTAACTATGAGAACTTAATTTCTATTCACACATAGCTCATTCTATACATAAAAATGCGTAAAGTCAATACTTGACTTTGCACATTTTATGTATTTATGACTTTGCACATTTTATGTATTTTGTTTCTATATATATAACAGCGATAATCTTTTTAACTCAATTATCCAATAATCATTGCATTTTACATAAAAAAATACTATATTTTAATTATTTAGGAAAATTAATATTTCCCTGTAGCCATATTTCACCTTTGAATCTTCTTCCAACACTTGGCTCACCTAATAAATCTTTTTTATTAATACAGACGTCAAATATCAATTCATTGCAGTTTAATTTCATAATATATACATGCTCTTTAGTATACTCATTTTCAACTTCTTCACACTCTAATATTTCACCTAAAATAGAATATTGATCACATTCTATTCCATATGGCATAAAATACGAATCCACAATTGTAAATACATCTTCCCTTAATATTCTTCTTGAAATCATTGAATAAGTATCCATATCTTCCAAAGTAAGACTTTCAATAGCTTCTTCGTTTCCATTTCTTGCCTGTGTAATCAATTTATTTCTGTCTGATGATAACTTCTTTGTGTACGCTTTTTGTTTTTCACTTTTATTTATCTGCAATAATATTTTTCCACTCAAGGACAAACCTGATAAAGTAATAGAAAGTGATTGTTTATCCAAAGTACCCAATCTTTTTTCATTAATATATTCTGATACATTATTCAAATAGAAAATCAAAGATACACCAACTTTTACATCTTCACATACGCCTGCATAGGAATCTTTTTCTGCATGCTTCTCTACAGTAATCCTTTCATTACTTGTTACACCAGTACCTTTAAAATATGGATAACTATATTCCATACTGTAATCATTTTCTTTACTATACTCTCCACATATAACAATTCCCATATTCTGGGCAAATTCTTTGCTTATTTCTGTAAATAGACATCCATCTCTTATTTCAGCTGCATTAGAATTATCAGAATCCTCAAAAATTCTATTAAGTATCTTATTAAAATCTTTCTTTTCCACAATATCACTAAAACCTATTGCTCTTAGGTAACTATGCATAAAATCACCTCCATATCTCTCAATTCTTTCCTATATCAGATGCTTATTTTTTATTAATAAAATCATTTATCCACATATATTATAAAAAGTAATTCACTTTTCAACATATAATGAAAGTTATTCTATTACATCTGTTATAAAAATGCTTAAATTCTTAATCATATCTATTTCAAGTATAGATGTTACACCATTACTATTTGAATCCGTTATTTTTTTTATTACAGGTCTATCTTTGAACCCTTCATTTTGTCTAATAACAATAGCCTGCTCTCCTGTGTTCAACTTTACAATACTTCCATTTGGATACATAGCAATGAATTCCATAAAAACATCCACTAATTTTTCGTCAAAAGAAATTCCTCTTTTTGTTTTAAAATATTCGATAATCTGATAAGATTTTATAGGCTCATATCCCATTCCACAAATCATACAGTCATACTCATCACAGATAGAAACTATTTGTGATTCCAAACTCAATTCTTTTGACTTCAGAGGGTATCCGGAACCATCAATTCTTTCATGATGAGCCAATATTATATCCTTAGCAGTTGATGATAACCAATCTTCATATTGAACAGCCATATACCCATAAACCGTATGTTTCTTGTATTCCATTAATTCTTTTCTAGAATACTTTTCTAGATTAGATTGTATTGTTAAATTAGGAATATATCTAAATCCAATGTCATGCAAAATACTTCCAACAGCAATATTATATACAATTTCTTTTTCTAGCTGCATTCTAAGTGCCATAACCACAGACAATGCACATACCGTCATTGTATGTTCATATATATCTGGCTCATGAATTCTTAAATTTTCTAATCTTTCTACTATCTCATCCTGCTCAATAATATCCTCAATCAAATCATAAGCAATATTTCTTATTTCTTTTAAATCACTTTTATTTGTATATACGTGTCTTTCTAATATACTTTTTACCTTGTTAAAATAATCATTAGAAATTTCATTTCTAGTATCTATTTCCTCTTCATCTTGAATATCCTCGTGTTCATCTTTTATATAAACATACTGGACACCTAATTCTTTTAATTTCTTAATATATTCTTCTTTTAAACAAGTATTTTCGTATATTAATACAGTATTCTCACCGATGCAAACCGGTTTACATAAATATTCTCCACCCTTTAACTCGTTTACATTTTTTAACTTCATTTATTCACCACTTTAAAGTAAACTAAAACCTATTCCACTGTTTCACTGGCACCATTAATTGCTTCATCCAACGCCTTCTTTTCTTCTTCCCCTAATGCAATAAAAGATTCACCTCTGATAATTTCTTTTATATATGTATAGCAGCCTTCTCTACTATGCATTGCATTAATTATAAATCCATTATTCTTATCATTTAGTAATGCAACAGCAAAACTTAATTTGCCACCCATTTCATTAAATGCATCATATTTTACAATACCAATTTTGTTCATAGTATCTAAAAGACTCTCTTTAATTTGAGCTATATCTTTTTCATTTTTACTATTGGCATTCTTTAAATTTTCTATCTCAGCAAGTTGTTCTAATATTTTATTTTCTAAAGATTTTCCATCCTCACCTGCCATAAATTTTTTATATCTCTTTTTCATCTTACTTAGTTTAACCATCAAAACAATGGCAACTATTAACATAATCAAATCAAAAATCAAAAACCCTACTGATAAATAAAATAAATCTACGTAGAATGTATATCCTGCTAAATTAACGTTCATTTTCTCCTCCGAATTATTGACTATTCTTTAATGCTTTGAAACAATTCGTATATTCTTTCTAATTCATCATTCGAATAATATTCTATTTCTATTTTTCCTTTATTATTATCTTTATTATTTATTTTTACTTTTGTGCCTATTATTGAAGTAATTTTTTCTTCCAAATCTCTATAAACAAAATCATTTTCTGATTTCTTATTCTTTTCCTTTGTTTTCGAATCCTTGCCATTAAGAATTTGCTTAACTAGTTTTTCTGTTTCTCTAACACTTAATTTTTCGTCAAATATTCTCATAGCTAATTCGAACTGAAGTTCTTCATTCTCAATTACAATTAAAGTTCTTGCATGACCTGTAGTTATTTTTTCATCAATAATCATTTGCTGATACTTTGTGAAACGCTTATGATCGCAGGAACGT
>CAYOMP010000008.1:0-43025 GCA_964405075.1 uncultured Lachnospiraceae bacterium | reverse complement strand
AATATATAAGTGTTCTTAAACAATGAAAATATATGGGATAAATGCTTGTAAAAGTGATTTTATCGAAAGTTTGTAATTATAGCACTTGACAAATCATTTTCAAGTGCTATAATTAATACAAACATATGAATAAGTGTTCATATAATAAAATTAAAAATATACGTTAAAAAGGAGAAGATACTATGAAAAAAACATACAAAATCGAAGTTGATTGTGCAAATTGTGCAAATAAAATGGAGGAAGCAGCTAAGAATACAGCTGGTGTAAAAGATGCTACAGTTAATTTTATGACATTAAAGATGATTGTAGAATTTGAAGATGGTCAAGATGCAAAAACTGTAATGAATGAAGTACTTAAGAATTGTAAAAAAGTTGAAGATGATTGCGAAATCTTCTTCTAGTATAATGGTTCATAAATAACTCGACTATAAAAGAAGAATATTTTTTGAGTGTGCGGTTTCAAAAACGTAGGCGTAGAGGGATACGTTTTTGAAACCGTTATACTAGGAAATATTTAACCTTCAAAGGAGGTACTCTCAAATGAACAAGAAGCAAAAGAAAGTATTGATTAGAATCATCATATCAGCAGTCTTAATGGTTATTTTAGGAATTTTACCTTTAGATGAATATAACAAAGTAAGATTTGCTTTATATATGATTCCATATTTAGTTATTGGATATGATATTTTAAAGAAAGCCTTTAAAGGAATCATAAATAAACAGGTATTTGATGAAAACTTCTTAATGGCAGTTGCCACAATTGGGGCCATTGTTTTAGGTGATTACAAAGAAGGCGTTGCTGTTATGTTGTTTTACCAGATAGGTGAGTTTTTCCAAAGCTATGCTGTTGGTAAGAGTAGAAGAAATATAAGCGAGTTAATGGATATTCGTCCTGACTACGCCAATATAGAAGTAGATGACAAAATAGAAAAAGTCGACCCAGATGAGGTTGAAATTGGAAGTATTATTGTGGTTCAGCCAGGAGAAAAGATTCCAATTGATGGAGTTGTAATCGATGGAAGTGCAACTTTAAATACAAGTGCATTAACAGGTGAAAGTTTACCTCGAGAGGCTAAGGTTGGTGATGAAGTTATTAGTGGCTGCATCAATATGTCTGGTGTACTAAGGATTAGAACATCCAGAGAATTTGGTGAATCAACCGTGTCAAAAATTTTGGATTTGGTAGAGAATTCCAGCTCGAAGAAATCAAAATCAGAAAATTTCATTTCAAAATTTGCAAAATATTATACTCCGGCAGTATGCTATGGGGCATTAGCTTTAGCTGTTTTGCCACCTATAATAGGTTTAATTATGGGTAATAGTCCTGAGTGGGGGGATTGGATTTACAGAGCACTTACATTTTTAGTTATTAGTTGCCCTTGTGCGTTAGTAATCAGTATTCCACTTAGTTTCTTTGCAGGTATTGGCGGAGCTAGTAACCAGGGTGTATTAGTAAAAGGATCTAACTATTTAGAAACATTAGCTAAGACAAAATATGTTGTGTTTGATAAAACCGGAACTATGACTCAGGGAGTATTTGAAGTAAGAGGAATTCACCATAATACTATGGAAGAAGAAAAAATATTGGAATATGCTGCTCTTGCAGAGAGTTTTTCGAATCATCCTATAAGTAAGAGTTTGAAAATAGCATATGGAAAAGATATTGATCAGACAAGAGTAACTGATGTTCAGGAAATTAGTGGACACGGTATTAATGCTAAAGTTGACGGTGTGGAAGTATCTGTAGGTAATGCTAAGCTCATGAAGAAACTGAACATTTCTTATAAAGAATGTCATAGTGTTGGAACAATTGTACACATTGCTATAAATGGTGAATATGCAGGTCATATATTAATATCGGATGTTATTAAGCCTAATGCAGTTGAAGCTATTTCTTCATTAAAAAAGGCAGGAGTTTCCAAAACTGTAATGCTGACAGGCGATGCCAAAAGTGTAGCAGAAGATGTAGCAGGTAAGCTTGGAATAAATGAGGTTTATAGTGAATTGCTGCCAGCTGATAAGGTAACAATGGTTGAAAAGCTATTAGAGGAAAAAGATGAGAAGGAAAAGCTTGCATTCGTAGGTGATGGAATTAATGATGCACCTGTATTGTCCAGAGCTGATATTGGAATTGCAATGGGAGCACTTGGTTCAGATGCTGCTATAGAAGCAGCAGATATTGTATTGATGGATGATGACCCATTAAAGATTGTTAAGGCAATTAAGATAGCAAGAAAATGTATAAGAATAGTATACGAAAATATATATTTCGCAATTGGAATCAAAATAATTTGCCTGATTTTAGGGGCTCTTGGTATAGCTAATATGTGGGTTGCCATATTTGCAGATGTGGGAGTTATGGTAATTGCTGTAATTAATGCAATTAGGGCATTACTGGTAAAGAGATTGTAAATTTTGGAAAATTGCGATAAAATGTAAAACATTGTAAGAGCATAGGTACAGAAAGTAGGTATGTATTTTGAAAGAAAAGAATGTTGAATGCTGTGAAAATGTTGAGATTCATAAAGAACTTTTGGAAAAAGTAGAAAAAACAATGCCAGAAGAGACAGAACTTTATGATTTGGCAGAGTTGTTTAAGGTATTTGGAGATTCTACCAGAATTAGAATATTGTTTGTACTGTTAGAAGCAGAAGTGTGTGTGTGTGATTTGGCAGCGGTGCTTAATATGACACAATCAGCTATATCGCATCAGCTTAGAATATTGAAGCAAAGTAAGCTGGTAAAAAATAGGAGAGAAGGTAAATCAATCTTTTATTCATTAGCTGATGAACATGTTAAAACAATAATTGCTATGGGTAGGGAACATATAGAAGAAGAGTAATTTCTGTGTAAAGCACGAAATGTCCGCGTAGAAAAATTTACGAGGGAATCTCAAATAGGAAGAAGTTTAAAGTAGTGGTCAAAATCTATTTTAAACTTCTTTTTGTTGTATGCTTGGTAACGAGGAGAAAATGATGTTTACAATGGCTTTTTATGAGCGTCGCAAAATTCACGAAACTCGCAAAGCGTATTTATCATAATTTTGCACAAAAACGATTGCAATTTTGGTTGTGAGATAAGCACAAAAATGAGTAATTAATTTGAAATTGAGTACAATTTCGCAGATTAGTTTTGAATGTATTGGATAATTTTACAAATTAATAGAAATCTAATAACATTGAATAGGTAATAAATATACTAAAACAAAGAAACCAAAATCGTGTTTCTTGAAATATATTTGTATAATATTAAATATTGTTGTTGAAAAGTGAAAGTGATAAAATGATAGCTAGTGATTTTGGAGGAACTTAAATAATGGAACTAGAAAATAAACAGAATATGCTGACTAGAATTTTGCATCATAATATGGCATTAGTTGGTGGATTTTTTGCCGGATATGCGGTGCTTACAAGATGTGGATTTTTAGGAAATGCCCAGACAACTAATTTAATGTATTTGGTTACTGCATTAGTAGGAAATAATATAAGGGAAGTTTTAATAAGATTTTTAGCATTTTTTGTATATTGCTTTGCCTGCTTTAGTTGTGTGATTATCAGGAGAAAAACTAAATATGATGTTAAATTAATATCAATAGCTATAGATGCAATTGCAATGATAGTTATGGGGAATATTTCAATGGAAGTTGACCCTACAATTGCTTTATTACCTGTTTTTTTTGCTATGCCATTCCAATGGAATGCATTTCCAGGAAGCTATGGATATGCTAGTTCAACCATTTTTTCGTCTAATAATGTCAGACAGACGGTGGTTGCTATGGCAGATTTTGTTTGTGATAGAGACAAGAAACATTTACATAGGGCAATTTTTTTCGGAGGCAGCATTTTATTTTTTAGCATTGGAGTAGCATTTTCCTATATTGGTGTAAATTATTATTACGAAAAAAGTATATGGCTTTGTTTGATAGCCTTAGTACCGGCGTTAATTCTAAATTCTAAGGTGAATGCCTAATCAGAGTAGTTCGCTATAAAAGAGATAGTATAAGTGAATACATATTGAGAAGTTTATAAATAGAAAAAATAATGAAGTGATAGATTATGAGCAGTTTCAAAATATATGAGAAACTGCTCATGTTTTGTTTACGCCAGCGACGAGGAGAAAATTATGTTTACATAGGTTTTCGACGAGTGTTTCGAAACTTGCAAAGTGTGTTTCTAATAATTGCCAGCATACGACAAACATCAAAAGGAGCTTTTTGTGGAAATACCAATAGAAATATTATTGTTTAAAAAGATAAAGATTTAAATGAAAAAAGGAATTGTGCTAAAAGAGATAGTTAGGGTATAAACATAGAAAATAAGTGAATAATAAATGTGTACGTTAGTATAGAATGGTAAAGAAGTGGCAGAATAAAAAGGTGAGAAATACTATCATTTAGTACTCTAGATAAAGAAAGAGGACGATGATAATATAACTATTGTTAGTTGATGCTAACTTTTTGCGAATAATTATTTGGTTTCTTTTGGATATAGTAACTGCTGAACTATATTTATCGGAAAGGTAACTCCTTTCCGAGGGGGAATCAGCTAAAATTAAATAGAAGGAGAGGCAGGCAATGAACTATTTAGAAATTGAAAAAGTTATTGGAAGAGAAATTTTAGACTCAAGAGGAAACCCTACCGTAGAAGCAGAGGTTATACTAGTTGATGGAACAGTTGGAAGAGGTACGGCACCTAGCGGGGCATCCACAGGAGAATTTGAAGCTTTGGAGTTAAGAGATGGAGATAAGGAAAGGTATTTGGGAAAGGGGGTTTCAAAAGCAGTTGAAAATATAAATACAGTTATTAATGAAGTATTAGTTGGAATGAATGCTTCTGATATTTATGCTGTTGATAAGGCAATGATTGAAGCAGATGGAACAAAGGATAAATCTAAATTGGGGGCAAATGCTATTTTGGCAGTATCAATTGCGGCATCAAGAGCAGCAGCAACGGCTTTGGATATTCCTTTATACAGATTCTTAGGTGGAGTAAATGGCAATAGATTGCCAGTGCCAATGATGAATATTTTAAATGGAGGAGCTCATGCGGCGAATACAGTAGATGTACAGGAGTTTATGATTATGCCGGTGGGTGCTTGCTGTTTTAAGGAAGCACTTAGATGGTGCGCAGAGGTATTCCATTCTCTTGCATCAATTTTAAAAAGTAATGGATTAGCAACATCAGTAGGAGATGAAGGAGGATTCGCACCGGATCTTGCAAGTGATGAAGAAGCTATTGAATATATTTTGGAAGCTATCAAAAAGGCAGGTTATGAACCAGGTAGAGACTTTATGTTAGCTATGGATGCTGCTGCCAGTGAATGGAAAGGAAGTAAAAAGGGAGAATATATATTACCGAAAGCAGGCACAACATATACTTCGGAAGGTTTGATTGAACACTGGAAACAGTTAGTAGATAAGTATCCTATCATTTCAATTGAAGATGCCTTGGATGAAGAAGACTGGGACGGATGGAAAAAGCTTACAAAAGAACTTGGTGATAGAGTGCAATTAGTAGGTGATGACTTATTTGTTACAAATACAGAACGACTTGGTAAAGGTATTGAATTAGGATGTGGCAATTCTATTCTTATAAAATTAAATCAGATTGGTTCTGTATCTGAAACTTTAGAAGCGATTAAGATGGCACATAAAGCTGGTTATACAGCTATATCATCACATCGTTCAGGTGAAACAGCGGATACTACAATATCAGATTTGGCAGTTGCTTTAAATACTTGTCAGATTAAGACTGGTGCACCTAGCCGTTCGGAAAGAGTAGCTAAATATAATCAGTTGCTTCGTATTGAAGAGGGCTTAGGTAAGAGTGCAGTATATCCGGGGATTCAGGCATTTAATGTAAAACGTTAATAATTAAAAATATGTAATAAAATATGCCCTGTGACATGAGTGTCATAGGGCATATTTTTATTTGATAGGAAAGTTCTTTCCTATCAAATAAAACGCTCCGCGAAGATGCACACGCTTTTGCAGTAGATAAATGCCGCAAAATGCGACGCAAAAGCGGCGCAAGAATGTGCCAAGGCACATTCTTTGTTCAATTTGATAAATTGTGAGAAACTTATAAATCGTGTTTTTTATAAGTTATTGTCATGTGGCTTTTTTACAGCTGTAGTCTGCCATTCTTCAACACCTTCGGTGTTATCTTTTTGAAAAATTGTTTTTATAGTCATAAGAATTAATTTGCAATCCTGCCAAATAGAATAATTCTCAATATAAAGCAAATCTAATTTTAATTTGTCATAAGGTGTTGTATTATATTTACCATATATTTGAGCATAACCGGTTAATCCGGCTTTTACCTTTAATCTAAAAGAAAACTCAGGTATTTCCTCTTCGTATTGTGCTGCAATTTCAGGTCTTTCAGGTCGAGGTCCGACTATTGACATATCACCTTTTAAGATATTAATAATTTGTGGTAATTCGTCAAAATGAGTAGCTCTGATGAAACGTCCTATAGGTGTTACTCTCGAATCGTTTTTCATTGCTAATCTGGCTCCGGATTTTGCTTCGGAATCAGTACTCATACTTCTAAACTTGTAAATCATAAATTTCTTGCCATCAATGGTAAGTCGTTCTTGTTTATAAAATACAGGACCCTTATCATAACATTTGATGCATATTGCTATAATTATCATTAATGGTGATAAAATTATTCCAACAATAAGTGATAGAATAATATCCATAGCACGTTTTGAAAAACGTTGTTCAAACTGTAAACCAGAATTACGGGAAAGTAATAAAGGTGTATCAAAAAGATGTATATTATCAGAACCTAAAACAATAATATCTGACAGTTTAGGAGTAACATAAACTCTGATTGAGTGTTTGAAACAATATTTCAAAATAACATTTCGTATTTCAGAAGGAACATCACAAATAATAACTGCGTCGTATGCCAAAATTTTCTCTTGTATAACATCCCTGCCTTCACTGATATGAATGCATTCTTGTATGTCGTATTTATCCTTACGGGAACTCATTTTGTGAATCAAAGATTTTGACTCTCTATCGCCATAAATCATTATCATACGTCGTGGTGGGTAGAGAGTTGAGTATACCTTTCTGCTGATGAAAGCCCAAGCTACCCCCAGTATACAATCTGTACCGAATACAAAAATAAGCGGTGTTGGATTTAAAATAGCACGTCCTATCAGACATATTTGCAGGTATGTTACTATGTTTACAAAGAACATAGATAACAGTTGGGAAAAAATAACATCGGACAGACGTAAGTATCCAACCTTAAATGCTCCATAAACCCTGGCAAAGAAATAAGTTATTACGACATATAGGAGAACAACTATCCAATGACCTCTTCGCCAATATGGTAGTGGAATTACCTTATTATAATAGTGAATCCATGTGTGATAGAAGACTAAGGTTTCTAAAGAAATAAGTATTATCATTTCTAAAAAGACAATTAGTCGTTTGTATTGTTCTTTAGTATTCAAAATATTTACCTCTGTTTAAAAATTCTTAAATATTTCTAGTTTTATTCTCTCCAAAAGGAGCAGAAACATTCAGCATAAGTATACTCAAGGAGTGAAAAGATGTCAATAATCTTGAAAAAACAATCATAAAACAGTCACATTTTCATAACATTCATTTGCAAAAAAAATAATATTATTCATATAATTGTAATGATTTTCTTTTTGACACCTATAGCTGGTTGAACTATAATAGAAATAGTGAGGTTAATCACAATATATTGTGTTTAAACAAAAAAAGAGAGGAAGAGGAGAATATGCGAAAGTTAAAGAGATTTTTTGCAGTTGCATTGGCAACGATGGTAACTGTCACTAGTGTTAATATGCCAACATTTGCAAATGAAAAAGTAACTAGTGATGTCTTAACTGATTCTGCAATTACTGTTGTGAATAATATTTCACAGGAACAGGAACAGTTTAATAATGCTTTAGCAGAAAATGGTACTGTAACATTAAAAGAAGATACAGTATTAAGTGACGGCATTGAATTAAGTGTCCCGGAAGGGAAAAAGTCAGCTGAGGTTACTTTAGATTTAGGCGGTTTTACATTAAAAGAAGATGATGTGACAGCAATGTTTAATGTTAATGAAAATGTAATATTTAACATAAAAAATGGAGCTATCGTTAGTGATAATGAGGATGGAGTTGTCATTAATAGTAATGGAAAAGTAACCTTAGAAGAAGTGCAGATTAAAGCCACAGGAGAAAATAGTGTAGCTATTATCAATAATAGTACATTAGGGGCAGAAGGTATTGTGATTTATAGTGCTACAGTGGAAGGTACATCTTATGCGGTAGCAAAAACAGTAACAGATGTAGTAGCGACAGCAGAGGAGTCAGATGATGCAACTGAAAATGCAAAGTTATTAAATGTTGATACAGATAAAAAAGTATCAACAACTGGTACATATGAGGTTGGAAATGACAGTTCGGTTACTACATCAACAGAAAAACAGGTAGTTGTTGAAACTAATCAGGCAATTGTAATAGTAGAAACAAATGGAGCAATAGAT
Source organism: uncultured Lachnospiraceae bacterium (assembly GCA_964405075.1). Taxonomy (GTDB): domain Bacteria; phylum Bacillota; class Clostridia; order Lachnospirales; family Lachnospiraceae; genus CAYOMP01. Next base: position 34,503 of record CAYOMP010000008.1, on the reverse strand, counting down.
ACAAATACTACTAATACAAATAACAATGAGCCAGATGTAAAAGGAGCGTCTTCAACTACTGGTATTAGTGCACCAACTAATATAAGAATAGAAAATGTTAATTATAATACATTAACAATTTCGTGGGATGCGGTAGAGGGTGCTACTAATTATGATTTGTATAGAGCAGCTGATGGAGTTAATTTTTCAATTATTTCAGCTAATAATACAGCGTGTACATATACAGACACTAATTTAACAACAGGAACAGTTTATACATACAAAATTAAAACAAGAAGAATTGTTGGAGCTGATACATATGTATCGGATTTTTCACAGGCTAAGACTGGAAACACGGTATTTGCAGCGCCAACAGAAGTAACGACAACTAATGCAAATGCTATAACAGTAAATATTGCTTGGAAGGGAACTAGTGGTGCAAGTCAATATGCAGTATATCGTTCAACTGATGCAAACACAGGATTTGCACAGATAGGTACTTCAAATTCAACTGCATATACAGATTCGACAGTTACACCAGGTGTAGCTTACTATTACAAGGTTGCAGCTGTAAGCGGTACATATGTAGGACCATTAAGTGGTGCCGCCTATGCAAAAACTACACTTGGCAAAGCAACAAGTGTAAAAGCAAAATCAAAAGGATATAATTCTATCGGCTTAACTTGGAAGGCAGGAGCAGGTGCTACACAGTATGAAATATATCGTTCAACTAAGAAGAGCAGTGGTTACAAAAAAATCGCTACAGTTAGTGGAACTTCATATACAGCTAAGAGTCTTAAAATTAATACAACATACTATTTTAAAGTAAAAGCAAAAGCAGGAGATTATACCAGTGGATATAGTAGTGCTGCAAAAGCCAAGACAGCATTGAGTAAGGTTACAAACTTAAAGGCTACTGTATCTTCTTATAATAAAGTAAAACTTACATGGACTAAGGTAAGTGGTGCTAAAAAGTATACAATTTATCGTTCAACTAAGAAAGGTTCAGGATATAAATCTATAGGAACAACAACTAAAACATACTATAACGATAAAAAATTAACTACAGGAACAACATATTATTATAAAGTTAAAGCAGTTAGAGGTAAGGATACTAGTGCCTATAGTTCAAGGGTTAGTGCTAAGCCAATTCCAAAGGCAACTAAATTAACTGTAACAACAACTAATTATGATACTGCTAAGCTTACTTGGACAAAGGTTTCAGGTGCTGATAAGTATTATGTGTATCGTTCAACAAAAGAAAAATCAGGATTCAAGAGAATAAAAACTACTACTGAATTAACATATACAGATAGCGGTTTAAAAACAGGAACTACATACTACTACAGAGTATATGCAGTTAAAGGAAAAGTTAAAGGAACAGCTGCGAAACAGTCAATAAAAGCTGTTACAAATGCTCCAACAGAATTTACAGGTGATAGTATTACTAAGACAGCAATACAGCTTAGATGGAAGGCACCAGATGGAGCTACAAGTTATGTTGTATATCGTTCTTTAGATAATAAGACATTTACTAAGTTAGGAACTACATCTAATCTTAAGTATACAGATGAGGGACTTACTTTTGGAGCAACATATTATTACAAAGTTGCAGCTGTAAGAAATAATACAGAAGGTAAATTTACATCAGTATTAGCTTTGGTAGCAACTATTCCGGGTGTAGATAATCTTACTGTTAATTGTTCGTCATTATCAGAAAGAGAGATTAAACTTTCTTGGGATAAACCAGATGAATATACTAATTTTGAGATATATCGTTCTACGAGTGCTGATTCAGGATATTCATTGTATGCAACAGTAACTAGAAATTCATACAAAGATGAAATTAGTGATGGTAAGGTATATTATTACCGTGTATACACAACATTGAATGGTTTTAAGAGTAATTATAAACAGGTACAGTATGCATTTGCTTCAGGTATTAAATTGAATGCTACTAAGAAAACTATAAAAGCTGGAGCTACATATACATTAAAAGCTACATTTACTCCAAAAGAAACAACAGACCAGACATTAACCTGGACATCATCAGATACATCCATAGCAACAGTAAAGGATGGTGTTGTAACTGGTGTGACCGCAGGAACAGCAACAATTACAGCAACAACAGTTAATGGAAAAACAGCAACATGTAAAATAACAGTAAAAGGTTCTACAAATGTAGTTGTAATGCTTGACCCAGGTCATGGTGGATATGATCCGGGTAATGTAAGCGGTGGATATTCAGAGAAAGATTTAAACTTAAAAATTGCACAGTACTGCAAGGAAGAGCTTGAAAAGTATGATGGAATAACGGTTTATATGACAAGAACATCTGATACATATGTTTCTTTGGATGACAGACCAGCTGCGGCAAAAGAAAAAGGAGCAGACATGCTGATAAGCCTTCATATGAATTCATCTACTTCATCATCAGCAGCAGGAGCGGAAGTATATTCAAGTTTAAATGCTACATATAGTTCATCTACTGCAAAACTTGGTAGTTCTATTCTTACACAATTGGTAGGTTTAGGATTGAGCAACAGAGGTGTTAAGACACGTCAGGGAGATAACGGTGATTATTATGCCGTAATAAGAGGTAGTGTATCTCGAGGACTTGGTGGAATTATCGTTGAACATGCGTTTATGTCTAATTCAGGAGATGTAAACTTCTTTAATAGCGATGCTAAGTTAAAAGCATTAGGTGTGGCTGATGCAACAGGTATTGCAAATTATTACGGATTAAAGAAAAAATAATTTAATAAATGCAGAATGGAGCATATACAAGTGAAAAAACAAATATTGGCATTTGTTATGGCTATTGTATTAATCCTTTCGGGAAGTTCGGTTACTGCGTTTGCAACATCTGAGACTGATGTTGCAAATAGCAGTAATTCTTCTGTTAAGGAAGAAAACTACATTTCGAACCTTGAGGGCGGAGAGTTTGTAGTAGGAGACGATTCTGTTGTAACGGAAGATACGACTAATGCCATAACAGTAGAGCAAAAGAATGAAAATAATTCTACATATGAAGAAAATGGTGGAATATCAGAAAATGAAGAGGAATCTTATAGTGAATATGATGAACCAATAGTGGATAATGAAACAACTTCCAATGAAGATGTGGAAGATGAAGATATCAATGATGAAATTGAAGAAAAACAAAATATAGAAGTTCAACCAAAACAGACTGAACCAAGTAATAAAAAAATTGAAGTGGCTGAAGAGGAAAAGAAGGTTGATTTAGTAAAACCAGAAAATGTAGCTGCAAAAATTACAGGTGTGAATCAAGTGAAAATAACCTGGGAACAAGTATTTGCTGCAAATAATTATGAAGTATATCGTTCAACAAAAAGAAATAGTGGTTATAAATTGTTAGGTAATACTGATAACACTTCATATACAGATAAAACGGTAAGACAAGGGAAAATATATTACTATAAGGTGGTTGCTAAGTACAATTCACAAAGCAGTGAATATAGTGAATATGTAAAAATTAAATGTGTTCTGCCTGCTGTTTCAGGATTAAAGGTAAAACAAAAGACATATAACAGCATTTATTTGAAATGGAACAGGGTAAAAGGTGCAACTGGCTACATTATATATCGTTCTACAAGGGAGAATAATGGATATAAAAAAATAGCAACAACCAAGTCTAAAGCCTATACGGATAAGAAACTTATTACAGGGAAAAAATATTATTATAAAATCGTAGCATATGAAGGTAAAATTAATGGTGAAGACAGTATTGTTTCAGTTACTTTAAAACCATCTAAGGTATCAAAGCTTAAGGCATCTGTAAGCGGTAGTAAAATAGTTCTTACTTGGGGAAAAGGAGCAGGTGCCAGCAAGTATCAAATATATCGTTCCACATCAAAGGGAAGCGGTTATACTAAGATAGCAACAACGACTAAATTGAAATATACAGATAAAAAGGTTACTAAGGGCGTAAAATATTATTATCGGGTATATGCATTAAAGAATAACGCAAAAAGTGGTTATAGACAATGCGAGGGAATAATAACATCAGCCCTAAACTATGAAAATATGAAAGCAGTATGGATTTCTTATTTAGATTATACCAAATTAAAGGATAAGAGTGAAAAAGCTTTTAGAAGTAACATAGCATCAATGTATAAGAAAGCATCAGAACAGGGGTTAAATACGGTAATTGTCCATGTTAGAGCATTTTCGGATGCAGTATATCCATCAGATTATTATGATTGGGCATCCTTTGTTACTAGTAATAGTAATGGACCTGGATATGATCCGTTGACAATTATGGTAGAAGAAGCACATAAACAGAAATTGTCATTTCACGCATGGATAAATCCATACAGATCTAAAAGTGGTACTGTTCTAGATCCGGCATCAACAACAAATATTAATAGAATTGTAAATGGTGTTGGAGAAATAGTAAGTAACTATGCCGTGGATGGAATACATTTTGATGATTATTTCTATGCGTCATCAGATAAAACAAGCCAATCAACAAAAATGAAGGATGTAAATAAAATGATTAAAAAGGTTTATAGTAAAATTAAATCTATAAATAAAACAGTAGTTTTTGGAATAAGTCCTGCGGGCGAAATAAGTTATGCTCATTCCATAGGGTGTGATGTTGAAGAATGGCTTTCAAATTCAGGATATGTAGATTACTTAATGCCACAATTATATTGGTCTGATGAATACGAGAATTCATCAGGGGAAATAGTAACAATGTTTACGGATAGAATGACTGAATGGGAAGAAATTAATGAAAATGATACTCCACTTTATGTAGGAATGGCATTGTATAAAGTAGGAACTTTGGTGGAAAGTGCTTGGGGTACAGATTATGGATGGAATAATGCAGATGATAATTTGTATCAACAGTATAAAGCGGCAAAGGAATATGGTTATTTAGGGTATTCTTTGTATCGATATGACTGGTTAGAGAAGAGTATTTCTAAGAAAGAACTTAAGAATTTAAAGAAGTTAAATTAAGTAAAAAATAGATAATTAGAATATGCAGTTTTTAATGTTTTTGGATAATGAACTATATGTAATAAGCGTTATCCGAAAACGAAAATTGCATATTTTTCTTTTTTGAATTGTTCTGAAAATGTGAATAGATAAATGGATTTAAGGAAAGCTTAAGAAGTGCATAAATAAAATGTATTGAATAATTGTATCTGGAATGATATAATCTAAAAAGATATGCAATAAAGTAAACGGAGGAAAGCACTGAAATGAGAACATATTTAGTAACTGGTGGAGCAGGTTTTATCGGCTCTAATTATATCCACTATATGTTTAGAAAGTATGATAATGAAATTAGAATTATTAACGTAGATGCATTAACATATGCAGGTAATTTAGAAAATCTAAAGGACATCGAGAATAGGGACAATTATACATTTGTTAAAGCTGACATCTGCGATAAGGCTGCTATTGAAAAGATTTTTGCAGAGAATGATATTGACCGTGTTGTTCATTTTGCAGCTGAGAGTCATGTTGACAGAAGTATTCGTAATCCAGAGGTATTTGTTCAGACTAACGTATTAGGAACATTGGTAATGCTTAATGCAGCAAAAGCAGCATGGGAATTACCAGATGGAACATACAAGGAAGATAAGAAATTTTTACATGTTTCAACTGATGAAGTATATGGCTCATTACCAGATGATGATAATGCATTCTTTTATGAAACTTCACCAATTGATCCACATAGTCCATATTCAGCTAGTAAGGCATCTTCTGATATGTTGGTTAAAGCTTATATTGATACATATAAGTTCCCGGCTAACATTACTAACTGTAGTAATAACTATGGACCATTCCAGTTCCCGGAAAAGTTAATACCATTAATTATTAACAATGCATTACAAGGAAAGAAACTCCCTGTATATGGTGATGGTAAGAACGTAAGAGACTGGTTATATGTAGATGATCATGCGAAAGCAATCGATATGGTTCAGGAAAATGGAAGATTAGGAGAAAGATATAATATCGGTGGTCACAATGAAAAGCAGAACATCGAAATTATTAATATTATTTTAGAAACTTTACAGGAAATGCTTCCAGAAGGTGATCCTAGAAAAGAGTTAGTAAGTAAGGAACTTATTACTTACGTTGAAGATAGAAAAGGTCACGATAGAAGATATGCTATAGCACCAGATAAGATCAAGGAAGAGATTGGCTGGTATCCAGAAACAATGTTTAAAGATGGTATTAAGCTTACTATTAAGTGGTTCTTTGAGAACGAAGACTGGATGAAGAACGTAACTAGTGGTGACTATCAAAAATATTACAATGAAATGTATAAATAATTCACATTAAATTTAGAGAAAGTGTTGTGAAGGTGAACTATTGCCTTTGCAACACTTCTTGTGGGTAAATGTGAGCTTAAATAAACGGAGGAAACCAATGAAAGGTATTATATTAGCAGGAGGAAGCGGTACACGTCTTTATCCTTTAACTAAGGCTATTTCTAAACAGATTATGCCTGTTTATGACAAGCCAATGATTTATTATCCATTATCAACATTAATGTTAGCAGGTATTAGAGAAATTCTTATTATTTCTACTCCTAGAGATTTGCCTGTATTTGAAGAATTACTAGGTACTGGTGAACAGTTAGGTCTTAGAATTGAGTATGCAGTACAGGAAAGCCCAAGAGGACTTGCTGATGCATTTATTATTGGTGAAGAATTTATTGGAAAAGACAATGTTGCATTAGTATTAGGCGATAATATTTTCTACGGACAGAGTTTTTCTAAGGTATTAGAAAGAGCAGCTTCTAGAACAGAAGGAGCTACAATCTTTGGATATTATGTAAGAGATCCTAGAGAATACGGTGTAGTAGAATTTGATGAAAATGGAAAAGCTTTATCAATCGAAGAAAAGCCAGCTAATCCAAAATCAAATTACGCAGTACCAGGACTATACTTCTATGATAACAGTGTAGTTGAAATTGCTAAAAATGTAAAACCTTCAGCTAGAGGAGAAATTGAAATTACAAGCGTAAATAACGAATATTTAAAAAGAGGTAACCTTAGTGTAGAAACGCTTGGAAGAGGTTTTGCGTGGTTAGATACTGGTAACCATGATGCGCTTCTTGATGCAGCAGATTTCGTTGCGGCATTCCAGAAACGTCAGGGACTGTACATTTCTTGTATTGAAGAAATTGCATACAAAAAAGGCTATATTACTAAGGAACAGTTAGTTGATTTAGCACAGCCATTATTAAAGACTGCTTATGGTCAGTACTTAATGGATATTGCTAATGGACTATAGAAATTGGAGGTCTAATAATGGGTCAGATTACAGTTACTTCTTGTGGAGATATTGAAGGTTTAAAGGTTATTGAGCCAAAGGTATTTGGAGACGAGAGAGGATATTTTGTAGAAACATACAACTACAATGATTTTAAAGAAGCAGGAATTGATGCAGTATTTGTACAGGACAATCAGTCGGGTTCTAAGAAAGGTGTATTAAGAGGACTTCATTTCCAAAAGGAATTTCCTCAGGACAAATTGGTAAGAGTAATAAATGGTGAAGTTTTCGACGTTGCTGTTGATTTAAGACCAGGTTCAAAGACTTATGGAAAATGGTATGGTGTATTGTTATCAGCTGAAAACAAAAAACAGTTCTTTATACCAAAGAATTTTGCTCATGGATTCTTAGTATTATCAGAAACAGCAGAATTTGCTTACAAATGTACTGATTTCTATCATCCGAATGACGAGGGTGGTCTTGCTTGGAATGATCCTCAGATTGGCGTAGAATGGCCAATTCCGGAAGGAATGGAATTAATTCTTTCTGAAAAGGACAAAAAGTGGGGCGGACTTGATACATTAAAGAAGTAAGTCGTTGACTTGGAGGTTTCTAATGAGTTTTTTTGAAAGCATTAAAGATGTATGGAGCAAGCGTGTGCTTATATGTTCTTTAGCAGTTGCAGATTTTCGTAAAAGATTTGTTGGGTCATATTTTGGGGTTGCATGGATGTTCGTGCAACCCATTGTGACTATATTGATATATTATTTGATTTTTGAAAAAGGATTCAGACAAGTACCACCAATAGGCGAAACATATGTATTATGGTTGGTGGCTGGTATTGTACCATGGTTCTTCTTTAGTGAGGCATTGAATCATGCTACCAGTTGTCTAATGGAGTACAGCTATTTAGTTAAAAAAGTAGTTTTCAAAGTAAGTGTACTACCACTGGTTAAGATTATTTCCTGCCTGTTTGTGCATGTTATTTTCTTGGGAATAGCTGTAGTATTGTTTTTGTTATATGGAAATACACCGTCTGTTTATTGGTTACAGGCGATTTACTATACATTTGCGTTATGTGTGCTGATTATAGGATTAGCATTTATAACAGCATCAGTTACAGTTTTGTTTAGAGATATGGCTCAGATTGTAAATATTGGATTACAGTTTGGAATATGGGCTACACCAATTATGTGGGATCCATCTATGTTTGGTGACAGTTTTGATAAAGTGGCATCAATTATAAAAATTAACCCTCTTTACTATATTGTAAATGGATACAGAGATAGCTTTTTGGGAAATACAGCATTTTGGGAAAAACCGGAATTAACACTGTATTATTGGATATTCACAATAGTGGTATTTTTTGTGGGACTTAGATTATTTAAGAAATTAAAACCCCATTTTGCAGATGTTTTGTAGGAGGAAAACGAATGTCTACAGCTATTAGCGTTAAGAATTTGAGTAAAGTATATAGATTATATGAAAAGCCGGTAGATAGATTAAAGGAAGTACTTAATCCCTTCAAAAAATCATATCATAAAAGTTTTTATGCTTTAAATGACATATCCTTTGATGTTAAAGAAGGTGAAACTGTAGGGATAGTTGGAACTAATGGTTCAGGTAAATCTACTATTTTGAAGATAATTACAGGCGTTTTGACTCCAACAAAGGGTAGTGTTTCAATTAATGGAAAAATATCAGCATTATTGGAATTAGGTGCTGGTTTCAATATGGAATATACAGGAATAGAAAATATATATCTTAATGGAACAATGATGGGCTTTACACGAAAAGAAATGGATGAAAAGCTTGGAGATATTTTAGAATTTGCAGATATTGGTGATTTTGTTCACCAACCGGTGAAAACATATTCTAGTGGTATGTTGGTCAGACTTGCATTTGCAACAGCTATTAATGTTGAACCGGAGATATTAATTGTTGATGAGGCATTATCTGTAGGAGATGTATTTTTTCAGTCTAAGTGTTTTAACAAAATCAATGAAATTAAAGAAAAAGGAACAACAATTCTTCTGGTTACCCATGATATGAGCAGCGTTGTTAAGTATTGTGATAGAGCAATATTGTTGAATAAAGGTAATTTTGTTGAAGAAGGCAAGCCTAATAAAATTGTTGATTTGTATAAGAAGATTTTGGCTAACCAGTATGATCCTAACAAGGGAGAAACAATTGTGGAGGATGCTGCAAAAGAGGTTGATAGTAGCCAAAAATGGATGAATCAGATTACTATTAATCCTAATCAGGATTCATATGGTGATAAAAGGGCAGAAATCGTGGATTTTGGGATTTTTGATGAAAAAGACAGATTAACTAATTTAGTTATGAAAGAAACCTTCTATACGTTGAAGGTAAAGGTTAGATTTAATGAAACAATCAATGAACCAATAATAGCATTTACGATTAAGGATACCAAGGGAACAGAGATTACAGGAACCAATACTCTTATTGAGAAAACAGATATTAAGCTTGCTGAAAAAGGAAAAACATATGTGGTTTCATTTAAACAAAAAATGATGTTGCAAGGAAAAGATTATTTAGTTTCACTAGGGTGTACAGGTTTCGAAAATGGTGAATTTGTAATATATGATAGAATGTATGATATTGTTAATCTTAGTGTAATATCCAGCAAAAACACAGTGGGATTTTTCGATATGGGTACAGTGGTTACATTTGAAGAAGAATAAGAGGTGGCGTATGTCTAAGGAAATATTAAATCTTAAATACTATAAAGGTGAAGATTTATATAGTGATGGCGATGTAGAGGATAAGATTTTAGATATATTCAAAAATGGAGAAGATATTCAAAAACGTCTTATGAGAGAGGATGATTGGGCGGTTTTATATCATTTGACTCCAATTAGACAAAATATTTTGGAATGGTATGATTTTACTAAAGAAGACACAGTTCTTGAAATTGGTTCGGGTTGTGGAGCTATTTCGGGATTATTTTGTGAGAAGGCTAAAAGAGTAGTTGGGATTGAACTTTCAAAAAGGCGTTCAATGATTAACGCAGAACGTAATAAAGAATATGATAATCTTGAGATTATGGTAGGTAATTTTGAAGATATTGAATTAGATGAAAAGTTTGATTACGTCACTTTAATTGGTGTATTAGAATATGCTGACAGTTATATCAATTCAAAACATCCTTACGAAGAAATGTTAAATCGAGTAAAAAAATTCCTTAAACCGAATGGAAAATTAATTATTGCTATTGAAAATAAGTTTGGATTAAAATATTTTGCCGGTGCGATGGAAGATCATACAGGTAAGTTGTTTGATGGCATAGAAGATTATAACAATGTTAATAGTGTTCGTACGTTCTCAAAGAACGAAATTACCAGCTTGTTACAGCAAACAGGTTATGATGATTTGGAATTTTTCTATCCGGTTCCGGATTATAAATTGCCAAGTGCAGTTTATTCAGAAAAATATTTGCCTAAGATGGGTAGCCTAAGAGGTATGACAGCAGCATTTGATAGGGCAAGATATAAGTTGTTTAACGAAGAAACTGTATATGATCAGTTTTGTAAGGATGAAAAATTCGAGTATTTTTCTAATTCCTTCTTAATTTTTGCAAAAAACCTTGTTTAAGGAGAGTATATAATGAAAAATGTATTATTTGCTAAATATAATAGGACAAGAAAAAAGGAATATCAGATTAGTACATGCGTATATGAAGAAAATGATGTTATAAAAGTTAGCAAGAAAGCTTTGTGCAGTGAAGCAGTTTCACATATTGAAAGTTTGAAAGATAAGTCAAAGAAATTGGAGGCAGTTCTTAAAAGTGTAAAAGTATTACAGCCGGAAATTGATAATGGTATAGCCACATACCAGTACATTGATGGTGAGACTGTGGAAGAAAGATTAAATGCTAATTTACTTGATATAGATTTATTGATTTCAGAAATTAATAGATATAATTCTATTTTATTTGATTTTAATGAAGAGTTTGTTAATGAAGATAAAGTTAGTATAGGGAATGTAGATTGTTTATATGATAATTTTATCGAAAAAGACGGAGAGATTTATTGCCTGGATTGTGAATGGGTATTTGAGTATAGTATCCCAATTGATTTTTTGAAGTATAGAAGTCTTTACTATTTCTATAAGAAATATGAAGAGTATTTAATAAAAAATATTACCTTAGACAATTTCCTGATGAAATTTGGTATTACAAAGGAAATGTCAGAAGAATTCTTTAAAACAGAAGATGAATATCAGCATTATGTACATGGTCCAAATTCGGAATGTGTATATACTGATAATTATAAAAAGCCTGTTATGGAAATGTCAGAGTTGGTTGATGAAGGAGATAGTTTCTCCATTGCAAGCTTAAAGGATTTGCAAAAGAAGGATAGAGATATAGCTAATTTGAACGAGTTATGTCATATAAAAGATAATACAATTAGTGATAAAGATAAGTATATTAGTGATTTGGAGAATATTATTCAAAATATTCAAGCCGATCCTGTGTACAAGATAGGGCGAGCACCAAGAAAAGTTGTTAAGAAAGTATTGGGCTTGTTTCAAAAAAAAAAGGTAGAATATGACGTATTAGATTTTAAAAAATGCGATAATCCTACAGTTTCAATTATTATTCCTGTGTATAATCAGTTTGATTATACATATAACTGTTTGAAGTCGATTAAGGAAAATACTCAAAATATTTCATATGAAGTAATTATTGGTGATGATGTTTCTAAGGACAAAACTAAGAAAATTGCAAAGTATGCAAATAATATAACCGTAGTTCGACATAAGGAGAATTTAGGATTTTTGAGAAATTGCAATGAATGTGCCAAAATTGCAAAAGGAAAATATGTAGTATTTTTAAATAACGACACAACTGTTACAGAAGGCTGGCTTGATACATTAGTAGAACTTATGGAAAATGATGAAAGTATCGGATTAACAGGTTCAAAGTTAATTTATCCAAATGGAATACTACAAGAGGTAGGCGGCATTGTTTGGAAAAATGCTGATGCATGGAATTATGGACGTAATGATGTCCCTGAAAAGGCAGAATATAATTATGCAAGAGAAACAGATTATATTTCAGGTGCTGCTATTATGATTAGAAAAAACATCTGGGAAAAAATCGGTGGTTTTGATGAAAGATATGTGCCGGCATATTATGAAGATACAGATTTGGCATTTGAAGTAAGAAAGTTAGGATATAGGGTTGTTGTTCAACCTAAATCTGTGGTAGTACATTATGAAGGCATTTCAAATGGAACTAATGTAGAAAATGGAATAAAAAAATATCAGATAGAGAATAAAGAAAAATTTAGATTAAAATGGCAAAATGAATTAGAAAATCATTTTGAAAATCCTAATGGTGTATTTCTTGGCAGAGACAGAAGTCAAAATAAAAAGATTGCACTATTTATAGACAGATATATTCCACAGTATGATAAAGATGCTGGTTCTAAGTCAACATTGTCGTATATAAGAGCATTTATAAAAATGGGATATAATGTAAAATTCTTACCAGAAGATTTTGAAAGAAACGAAAAGTATGCTTCATATTTAGAAAATATGGGAGTTGAAGTGCTATGTGGTTCATGGTATTTGCTAAACATAGATAAATGGATTAAGGATTATGGTGAATATATAGACGTTGTATTTTCAAACAGACCATTTACAACTAATAAATTTATTGATATTTTGAGAGAGAATGTAAAAGGAAAAATTCTCTATTATGGACATGATTTGCATTATAATCGCGAGTTGAGAGAATATGCAATTAGTGGAGATAAACAGACATTAAAGCATGCTAATCAAATGAAAAAATTGGAATATAGCATAATGGAACAGGCTGATGTGGTATATTATCCATCTTATTTGGAAATAGATGTAATCAAGAAGGAATTACCAAATATTAATGCCAAGGCAATTCCTGTATATGTTTATGAAGAACCAAATGAAAGAAAAATGATTAGTGCAAAAGATAGAAAAGATATCTTATTTGTGGGTGGTTTTGCACATGCACCTAATGTGGATGCCGTTGAATGGTTTATGGATGAGATTTTTGATAAAATATTAGAAGCGAATCCGGATATTAAATTTAATATTGTCGGTTCAAATCCACCAGAGAACATCACAAAACTATCAAATAATAATGTTATAGTTAAGGGGTTCGTTAGTGAAGAAGAACTCGAAGAATTATATACTAATGTTAGATTGGTTGTAGTACCGTTGCGTTTCGGTGCAGGTATGAAAGGCAAAGTAATTGAAGCATTATATAATAATATTCCTGTTATTACTACAAGTATAGGTGCTGAAGGTTTAGTGGAATATGAGGATGTATTGATTGTTGAGGATGAGGCAGAAAAGTTCGCTGGAAAAGTTGTTGAATTGTATAAGGATACGGATAAAATTGATAAAATGTCTGCTAAAATGCCAAAGTATATAGAAGATTATTTTAGTCTTAATGCAGCAGCCAAGATTATAGGGGGAGACTTATGAAAAAATTATTACAACAGATTATCAAGTTTGGAGCAGTAGGTGCTTTTTGTTTTCTTATAGATTATGTGGTGTTATTTGTATGTAAAGAGTTTATTGGTTTTACATATATGACATCAAGTGTTATATCATTTACTGTATCTGTGGTAGTTAATTATATATTAAGTGTCACTTTTGTTTTTGAAACGAAAAAGGATGCCAATAAGCAAAAAGAATTTATTCTATTTGTAGTTTTGAGTATTATTGGACTTGGAATTAATCAAGCTATTATGTGGTTTGGTGTCGAAATTGTTATTAGAGGATGGGTTGCTGATGTATATAATGCAATGAACAGTGAAGGAATCATATATACACTTATGGGATTTGTAATGAGATATGATTATATGTTCATTAAAATAATAGCAACAGGAATTGTTATGGTTTACAATTTCATTAGTAGAAAAATCTTTTTGGAAGATAGAAGCAAGTAAATATAAAGTGGATTGAGAGGGCAAATATATGAAAAACAAAATTTTATTATTTATACCAGGATATAATTGTGAAAAACAAGTGGTTCGTGTATTAGGACAGTTAGATGATGAAATAATGAAATATATTTCTAAGGTTATTATGGTAAATAACAGAAGTACTGATAATACAGAAGAAGTTGTTGCGCAGTTTATCAAAAACAATCCACAGATTCCAATGGCGTTACTTAGAAATGATGATAACTATGGATTGGGAGGTTCCCATAAGGTAGCTTTTGATTATGCTATGAATAATGGTTTTGATTATGTTATTGTTCTTCACGGTGATGACCAGGGAAATATTCATGATTTAAAAACTGTTTTAAAGAAAGAACTGTATAAAGAACATGATTGTATGCTTGGAGCCAGATTTATGAATGGTTCAAAATTGCAGGGATATTCAGCTTTTAGAACATTTGGAAACATTGTATATGATATGCTTTTTTCAATTGTAGTCAGAAAAAGAATATTTGATTTGGGTTCAGGTTTGAATATGTATGATGTTAATATGCTTAAAAATAGATTTTATATTAAATTTCCAGATAATTTAATGTTTAATTATTGTATGATTTTAGCATCAAATTATTATAAACATGATGTCAGATTCTTCCCAATTACATGGCGAGAAGACGATCAGGTGTCAAATGTAAAAATGGTAAATCAGGCTATTACAGTATTGAAGATGCTTGGAAAATATGCATTTAATAAAGAGTATATTAAGTCAGAAATTAGAGATAAAGCTGTAGAAAACTATACAGCACAGATAATTGCTGAAACTACAGTGGAAGGAAACTAGTATGAAAGAAAGTAAAAAAAAGGCACTTTATATAATTATAAATATTGTGGTTATTTTACTTAGCGCAATTATGGTGTTAACTAGAATGCAGGTATTTGAAGATGTATCATTTAGAATGGACATTTTTGGCGTTTTATTAGGTATAGCATTTGTAATTGGATTTTTACTGGTTCATATTTCTAAAATGCTTAGATACTATATAATACTGTTAGAAGAAAAAATTCATTTTTCGAGATTTGTTAAAGTGTATATAAAGATTACATTTGCTAATATGGCTTTACCATTGAAAATGGGAGAATTATTTCGAGTATACTGCTTTTCAAAGGAAACAAAAAATTTGAAAATAGGTTTTTTTAGTGTGATTATAGACAGACTATTTGATACATGTGCCTTATTGGTAATATTGTTACCATATGATCTATTGGTTCGTAGAAAATTGTCAGCAGTTACAGCTATTTTATTAATATTTGCAATAGTTGTTATGTTAATTTATAAGGTATATATGCCTACATACACATATTTAAATGAATTCCTTATTACAAATACAAATTCTAAAAAAGGTATTATGTTACTACACATATTGGAAAATACAAGGGTTTGGTACGAGTACATCAATAAGCTTTTGACAGGTAGAAGTGCATTGGTGTTCGCATTTTCCTGCTTTGGTTGGCTGATAGAATTTGGAGCCTTAAAAGGCATTATGTTATTGATGAGAGAAGATTTTGGAATTAGTAATTTTGTGAATTATATTGAGTCTATATTTGGTGTGGGTTCAGCTAAACTTTTAAATGTTTATACAACAATAAGCTGCTTGATTTTGTTTGTTGTAACAATAATTGTTTATGCATTAGCATATGCCAAGAAGGGAGAAGACTAGAATGTTAAAGAAAATAGTTGTTATATATGATGATAATGTAGATGCAGGAAAATCAGTAAAAACTATTACTGGTCCTAAGACTTTTGGCAATACAATATTTAAAAGAAAAACCTTAAAAAGAAGAATGATAGATTTACTTATGGAAAATTCCTTTATTAAAAGCGTTATTGAATATGATAAAGGTGAAGAATTAGAAGATCTTTTAAAGGATGTTAGAAGAGTAGAGCCTGATTATGCCATAGTACATATCAGTTCAAACTTCGGAATTAGAAATAATGATGAATTTGGAATCCTTTTGGAAAAGGCTCAATTCATCAATAAGAATATGATAGTCAGAGATGGAGAAGAATTTGTTGCGGCTATGTTTACTTCACAAGAAGAATATGTTGATTTCTTAAAGAGAGTAGAAAAGCATGGTGGTGAAATAGATTTTTCACTGGTAAAGAATTTCGAGACTATTGAGTCAGATGTATTTGTTGATTTAAAGAACGTAAGTAATTTTCTTCAATTTATTACGGGAGGTTTTGATGCCAGATTCTTTAATGCTCTTGAAGGGGATGAGTACGTTGTAACTAAACGTTCAACCAACAAGAAAAAGATTAAAATGGAATATGAATTCTATCATTTACTTCCTGATAATATGAAAATGTGGTTTGTAATGCCATTTGATTACAAAGAAAATGAAGAATCAGCTTCGTATACAATGGAACGCTACCATATGACAGATATAGCCATTAGATGGATTCATGGTGCCATTGACGTGGATGAATGCGATGATATTCTTAAGAAATTATTTCATTTTGTAAAAAATAGAAATACTAAAGAAATTTCTAAAGATGAATATGAAAAAATTGCAGATAACTTATATATTAGTAAGTTAGATGAACGTATGTCTGATTTGAAAAAAAGCGATTATTTCGTTAAGTTTAATAATTTCATTTCATCTGGAACAGAGTTTGGAAGTATAGATGAAATTGTAGATAAGTATAAGAGATTATATAAGGAATTGACTTCAAAAAGTAATTTTGAATATAAATTAGCTATTGGTCATGGGGATCTATGTTTTTCTAATATTTTATATAATAGAGAAACTTCGATGCTTAAGCTTATTGACCCAAAAGGCGCATTGAAAGAGGAAGAACTTTGGACAAACCCATATTATGATATAGCTAAGTTGTCACATTCCGTATGTGGCAGATATGATTTTTTCAACAGTGGATTATTTGATATCAAAATCGAAACAGGTATGAAAATAAATTTGATTTTAGAGTTCGATAATGCTCCATATATTGAGTTGTTTAAGAAATATTTAGATGAAAATGGATTTGATTATAGATTAGTTAGGCTGTATGAAGCTTCACTGTTTTTATCAATGCTTCCACTTCATATGGATAATCCACAGAAGGTTTTTGGATTCCTTTTAAATGCAGTTAATATATTAGATGAGGTAGAAAAATGTATTCAGGATTAACATTTGTTTTTGATATTGATGGTACACTTTGCCCTATTAAACAAAAAGGTGAAGAGTATATAGATTTAGTACCATATGAAAAAATGGTAAAAAAAATTAGGGAGTACAAAGCTGGTGGTGCAAAAATTGTACTATTTACTTCGAGAAATATGAATAGTTATAACGGAAATATAGGTATGATTAACGCCAATACAGCTAAAGTTATGTTAGCGTGGCTTGATAAATGGGATATTCCATATGATGAAATTGTGTATGGAAAGCCATGGCCAGGACACAGAGGGTTCTATGTGGACGATCGCTCAATTAGACCAGATGAGTTTTTGAATTGTTCGGAAGATGAGTTAAATGAAATATGTAACAAATCAAAGGAGGCAATTAAGTAATGAAGAAAAATTTAGTACCATTTTTGGTGGGAGTTTTAGTAGGAGCTATTGTTACAGGAGCAGTAGGCTCAACATTGTTCTACTTACATGAAAAGAATGAAGAGGAAGAGTTAGTACTTGATGGAGAGGAAGAGTATGAAGAGGAACCTGCTGTATTTTCAGATGCAGGAAATCTTAAAATCAGTGATGAAACTCAGGAAATGAGTATTGAAATCATACCTCCGGAGGGTTTTAGTGTAAGTGAAGATGAATCTACATTATACAGTGGAGAATACTACAATGGAAATGGTTCATTGGGAATGAGTTATTACATAGGTGAATACACTGCGGACGAGATGGTTAATTATTATGATGATTATATTGCTTTTATGTCTAGCAATGAACTTAGTGGCGGATATTCAAATATTCAGGCTTCAGAGGTGAAAACAATGGAGGCAAATGGATATAATGTAAATTATATTCAATTCTCTTATACATATGGTGATGAATCTGAACAGGAAAATTATGTAGAATATACTGCGTATGTAATGATTAATGATAAAAAACAGATTATTTGTTCACTTTTTGGATATGAAGGTGATGTGTCAGAAGATTTAATTAAGGAATGTTTCAATTTTGAAATTCCTGTAGAATAAGAATATAATGGGTATCTGGTTTGTATCAGGTACCCAATTTTGAAATAAGGGTTATGGAGAAAAATACTGTGAAGAAAAAGATATTGCTCTTAATTAATTTAATATTGTTAATCGCATTTTGTGGATATCTTATATTAGAGGTAAAAAATGATTCTCATATTTCCTGCGAATATTTATCTCAAAAGGAATATGAAAAGGTGTGTGCCAGATTAGAAAACACATCAGATGATATACTGGAAGAATTAACTTTTAACGGATATTCATTACCCTGCAATAGGAGTGAAGGCATATTTTATTTGCCATTATCAATGTCAGATGATAATTGGGAAAATGGCATTTTATCCACTAATGATAAGGATGTAGATGTGGTATTTTTAGATAATCTTATGTCAGTTGAGAAATCAGAAGCAATTGCTAACAATGTAGAGTATAGGCTGTTAGCAGTGAAAGAAAATTATTATAGAGAATACAAGTTGGTATTTACTGGTTTACCAATTATGGAAATAAGTATTAATGGTGCAAATGAGGGCACAGAAGAATATGATGTTGATATGAAGTTATATGATTCATCAACAAAAATAGATTGGATAAAATCATCCAATGCAACAATTGGAGTTAGAGGGAATACAAGCCGCCTTTATCCGAAACAGGCTTACAAGATGGAACTATACAATTACAATAGTTCCGGTGTTAAGAAGAATAATAAGCTATCTTTGCTTGGAATGAGAGAAGATAATGACTGGATATTGTATGCAATGTATAATGATGAAACGAAAGTAAGAGATAAGCTGTCAATAGATATATGGAATGAATATGGAGCAACTAATAATCCCTATAATGGCGAATACGGTGTAAAAATGGAATATGTAGAAGTCATTATGAATGGCGAATATATGGGACTATATGGTCTTATGGAACCAATAGATGCAAAAAAATTGAATATTACTGCACAAAGTAGCACAGGAACAGCAGAATATATATATAAGAGGACAACACCGGTGGTGTTAGATTTGGCTGAATTTACACAGTTATCCAGTATAACACAGTGTGGATTTGAATTAAAAGGTTTGAGTAAGTATGGTGCAATATCTGGAGAAACATGGGCACCACTTATAGATTATGTTGAATTTGAAACTACCGAATCAGACGAAGAATATAAGGCAAAGGCGTTAGAAATGTTAGATGTAGACAATGTAATGGACGTCTGGTTATACTTACAGATTGTAACTGGCTTTGATAATCGAGGAAAGAATATGTATTATGTTTCTAAGGCATCTGAGGACAGTAGAAAGATGTATTTTGTGCCATGGGATATGGATTTGACATGGGGAAATGTGAGTAAGGAAAATCCACCTTTATATACAGCATTTGAAGGGGATAACCTGATTAAAGAACTAGTTGACTGGCAGCCGGGAGACAGAGTATTAGCATTAAATGTAGATAATTCTCAGGAAAAGGTAAGAAATCGCTGGTTGCAATTAAGAGAAGAATATTTGGCAGATGATAATTTAATAGCTATGGTGGAGAATTTAGAAGATATAGTTATTAATTCCGGAGCCATGATGCGTGATGAAAGGAGATGGCCAGAGGCAGGTCATACCTATGATTATACCCAATTGAAAGAATATGCTGTAGATAGAATGGCTTTTTTAGATGAATATTTTGAAAATCAATAGGAGAAGTGTATGCAGGATAAATATCGTCATGAGATGAAATATATGTGTACAGATATGGAATTAGCTGTCTTAATTAATAATCTTAATGCTGTTATGCAATTAGATTCTCATGTAGGCGTAGATGGACAATATAATATTAGAAGTTTATATTTTGATGACTACTATGATACATGTTTGCATGAAAATGAATCAGGTACTGATCCAAGAGAGAAGTTTAGGATTAGGATATATAATGCAGACAGTAGTAGGATTACGTTGGAATGTAAGAGAAAAGAGCATGGAAAGACTTTGAAAAAATCGTGCAAAATAACTAAGGAACAATGCGAAAGCTTAATGAAGGGACAACCATTGCCTGTTAGCAAGGAATACCCATCGGTTTTACAAAAGCTATGTATGCTAATGAGAGTCAGGAAAATGAAGCCGGTTATTATAGTGGATTATGACAGGATACCATATGTTTGCACTAATGGTAATGTTCGTGTTACAATAGATAAGAATATTGCCTCAAGTAAAGATATAAGTAATTTCTTAGAAAAACGAATTCATAAAAGACCAATAATGCCTGCAGGTAAGCAGATATTAGAAGTTAAATATGATGAATATATTCCGGATTATATAAAGAATAGTTTGGAGATTGGAAGTTTGAGACAGACAACATTTTCTAAATACTATTTATGTAGAAAGTATTCGTAAACAAAAAATATATAATAACAGGATAAGAAGGATAAGGAGTAAAGATGAGTTTTAGAGATGTATTAAAGAATTCTTTTGTTGAAGGATTTACCCAGATTGATATTAGTACAAATAAAATTGTGGCAACACTTGCAGTAACATGTATATTAGCATTTTATATTTTTGTTTTTTATAAGTTTGTAACCAGAAAGACATTTTACTCAAAGACGTTCGCAATGTCTGTGGCATTAATTGCAGTCATAACAGCAGGTATAATTTTGGCGATGCAGTCAAGTATAGTTATTTCATTAGGTATGGTTGGTGCATTATCAATTATTAGATTTAGAACTGCAATAAAAGATCCTTTGGATTTAATTTTTTTATTCTGGTCAATAAGTGTGGGTATTATTTGTGGAGCAGGTATGTACGAAATTGCTGTAATTGTATCATTAATAGTTACAGTTGGAATGTTAATTTTAGAGATTATTCCGGTAGGAAAAGCATCTATGATTTTGGTGGTAAATGCAAAAGAAAAAAATACAGAAAAAGATATTATTGAAGTAGTTAAAAAGTATAGTAAATCATACAAAGTTAAATCAAGAAATATCAGCAAAAATGGATTGGATATTGTTATAGAAGTTAGAAGTAAAAATGAATATGATTTGGCAAATGAAGTATCTAATATACAAAATGTTGAATCAATGTCATTACTTGCACATGATGGTGAAGTCACATTTTAGAGAGGCGGAAAAAATATGAAGGTAGTTATTTTAGCAGGTGGATTCGGTACAAGAATTAGTGAAGAGAGTCATTTAAAACCAAAGCCAATGATTGAAATAGGTGAAAAGCCTATTTTGTGGCATATTATGAAATATTATTCTTCCTTTGGATATAATGATTTTGTAATCTGTTTAGGATATAAGCAGTATGTAGTTAAAGAATTTTTTGCAGATTATTTTTTACATACTTCTGATGTAACATTTGATTTAAAGAATAATAAGATGGAAATTTTAAATAATTATTCGGAACCATGGAAGGTTACCCTTGTTGACACTGGTTTAAATACAATGACAGGGGGAAGAATTAAAAGAGTCAGACAGTATTTAGGCGATGAGCCATTTATGCTTACATATGGAGATGGTGTATGTAACGTAAATCTACATGAACTTGAAAAATTTCATAAACAACACGGAAAAATGGTTACATTAACTGCGGTAAAACCAGATGGAAGATTTGGGGTACTTGACATTGAGGATAATCAAATTAAGGCGTTTAGAGAGAAGAGTCAGTATGATGCAGGTTGGATTAATGGTGGCTATATGGTAGTTAATCCGGAGATTTATGACTATATTGAAGGCGACCACATTATGTTTGAAAGAGAGCCATTAGAAGCTGTTGCTGCCAAAGGGGAATTAATGTCATTTAAGCATGAGGGCTTCTGGCAATGTATGGATATGAAGCGTGACAAAGAGAAATTAGAAGCAATGTGGAATGAAGGAAAGGCACCATGGAAGGTATGGTAATGAAAGAGTTTGAATTTTATAAAAATAAAAAAGTTTTAGTAACAGGTCATACTGGATTTAAAGGAAGCTGGTTATGTAAAATGCTTCTTAATGCAGGAGCTGTTGTTTCTGGTTATTCCCTTGAGGCACCAACTGATCCTAGCTTGTTTGAAATTATGGGATTAGCAGAAAAGATGGATTCATATATTGGAGATATTAGAGATTTGGCTCATTTAAAGCAGGTATTTGATGAAGTACAGCCAGAAATTGTATTTCATTTGGCAGCACAGCCAATAGTAAGGGAAAGCTATAAAAATCCTGTATATACATATGAAACTAATGTAATGGGAACAGTTAACATTTGTGAATGTGTAAGATTATCAGATTCTGTAAAATCATTTTTAAATGTTACTACAGATAAAGTATATAAAAATAACGAATGGGAATGGGGGTATAGAGAAAATGACTTTTTAGACGGTTATGACCCATATTCAAATTCAAAATCATGTTCGGAGTTGGTTACACATAGTTATATTAACTCGTTTTTCAATGAAAAGGGCATTGCAGTATCCACTTCAAGAGCTGGAAATGTTATAGGTGGTGGCGACTTTGCTGTGGATAGAATTATTCCGGATTGTATAAGAGCGGCAACAGAAAAGAAGGATATTATTGTTAGAAATCCTTTTTCAACAAGACCTTATCAGCATGTTTTAGAGCCATTATATATATATATGACAATTGCTATGATGCAGTATGAGGATAAAAAATACGCAGGATTTTATAATGTAGGTCCAGACGATTGTGATTGTGTAACAACAGGAGAATTGGCAGATTTATTTTGTTCTAGTTGGGGAAATGGTCAAAAGTGGATTAATCAATATGATGGAGGTCCACATGAAGCCAATTTCTTGAAGTTAGATTGTTCAAAAATTAAATCAGTTTTTGGTTGGAATGCACATTGGCACGTTAAAGAAGCAATTGAAAAAACAGTAGAGTGGTCAAAGGCTTATTACGCCGGTGAGGACATAAATGAGTGTATGGACAGACAGATACAGGAATTTATGAACAGTAGTATTAAATAATCAGATTAAGGATAGAATTATGAAAAAAGCTATAGTTACAGGGGCAACTGGATTTATAGGAAGTTACATCGTTAAAGAATTAATTGATAATAATGTTTTCGTATATGCTGTAGTTAGAGAGAATACGAAAAATATAAATAACTTGCCTAAAAGTGAAAATATTAAGATAATCCAGTGTAATTTAGAAAATATGAAAAGGTTACCATCTTTAATAAATGATAAAGAGGTGGATGTGTTTTATCACTTGGCATGGCAGGGAGTATCTGATAAAGAACAAAAGGATTATGCAGTTCAGTTAAAGAATATTGAATGTTGCTTAAATGTGACGGATATATTGGATGAATTTGGTATTAAGAAATTTATTGGTGCCGGAAGTATTTCAGAATTGGAATGTATTCAGGAAATGAAAGAGCAGCAGATTTCCAATAACATGGGAATAATGTATAAGAGTGCCAAGTTAGCTGCTCATTATATGTCAAAAGTAAATGTTTGTAATAAGAATATTGACTTCTTATGGCCTATAATTACAAATACCTATGGAGTTGGGGAAAAGTCAGGAAGGCTTATTGTAAGTAGTATAAAGAAGATGTTAAATGGAGAAAATGTTCAGTTTACAAAGGCTGAACAAAACTATGATTTTATATATATAACTGATTTAGCAAGAGCATTTTATTTGTTAGGTGAAAAAGGAATAAGTTGTAGAGATTATGTAATAGGTAGTGGTGATGCAAAACCACTAAAGAAATATTTAGAATATGTTGGAGAATATGTTAATCCAGATGTAGAACTACAATTTGGTGCACACCCTTTTAGAGGAATATATTTGCCAATAGAAGCATTTGATGCGTCAAGTCTTTTTGAAGATACAGGATTTAAACCGGAAATATCTTTTGAAAAAGGAATAGAATTATTAACTGATTGGATAAGTTTAAGTTAGTAAAAGGAGAGAAAAATATGAGTATGACAGTAGTGATTACTATGGCAGGATTAGGTTCAAGATTC
Organism: uncultured Lachnospiraceae bacterium; assembly: GCA_964405075.1. GTDB lineage: Bacteria > Bacillota > Clostridia > Lachnospirales > Lachnospiraceae > CAYOMP01. The sequence goes on along the minus strand of CAYOMP010000008.1, from coordinate 10,176 downwards.
AAAAAAGCCGGATATAAAGTTCCTAAATATATGATTGAAGCCCATGGAAAGACTCTATTTGAGTGGTCAATGGAAAGCTTGGAAGGATTTAAAAAGCCGGATAATGATTATATATTTATTGTAAGAAAAGAAGATAATTCAAGAGATTTTATTGTTAATACTTGTAAAAAAATGGATATAAACAATGTGGAAGTAGTTGAAATTGATTATTTAACAGATGGTCAGGCAACTACAGCTATGTTAGGGGCAAAATATTGGAAAAAAGACTCAGAAATGATGATTTATAATATAGATACTTATGTTGAAAGCTATGAAATGAAGGCTGAACAGATAGCAGGTGATGGATTTATTCCTTGCTTTAACGCACCGGGCGAACATTGGAGTTTTGTTAAACTTGATGAAAATGGGAAAGCCATAGAAGTAAGAGAAAAGGTAAGAATATCTGATAACTGTACATTGGGAGCTTATTATTTTAAGACTTGTGGATTGTATGAAGATTTGTATAACGAATATTATTCATCAGATGAGAATCTTGAAAAAGGTGAGAAATATGTGGCTCCATTATACAATTATCTTATCTCAAAAGGTGGAGATGTAAGAATATCCATTGCTGATTTTGATAAGGTACATGTACTTGGAACACCTGAGGAATTAGATTATTTTGTGGCGAATTATAAAAAATAAGTTTTAAAAAGTGTATTATAGTTTCCGAATAGGGATTAAAAATTCATTAGGATACATTAAAGTATATAAAGGATAAAAGTAAGATGGATAAAGTCGAGAATAAATCCAAGTTAAAATTAAATAAAGTGGCATTGATTATAGCTGTTGTACATTGGGTGATTTCTTTTGCTACAGATAGATTGATTTTTAATTATTCTTTGTTTGATTTTTCTGATTTTGTAGCAATAGCAAAGACAGAAATGGCATGGGGAGCCAAAGTAGTCTTTTTAGGATTGCTAATTGCATTGTGGCAATTAGTGTTTTGGACAATAGAAAAGGTTAGAGAAAAAGATAAAAAAGTATGTGAATATCTTAAATGTGTGGCGATATATTTCTTACTAATGTCAGCATTTTTTGTTATTTTATCACCGGGGTTATGGCGATTAGACGAGTTTGGAATACTAAAAAATGCTACATACATTTTGCCACATTTTTGGCAGGGATACCTTACTAGTGTTTTTTATATATTTGCGTTAATGCTTATTCCTAATATTACAGGAGTTGTTATTGTTCAATATACGGTTATCTCATTTATAGTGGGTTACATTGTAATGAAGTTAAAATGTCAAATGACAAAACAAAAATGGTGGTGGACATTATATATTCCGTTTTTGGCATTTCCTGTAATTGATTCTAATTTTTATCCGATTAGAATGTCTGTATATGCCTTTTTAGAAATATTGCTAATTTTTGAATTAATTTTAATTAAATATGAAAATAGAACAATAACAAAGAAAAGCATATGGGGTTTAAGTATTTTAACTGCTATTGTAGTATGTTGGAGAACAGAGGCTATTTATTATATTGTAGCGATACCTGTAGTTTTTGCAGTTATGTTTTATAAAGATTATGGTAAAAAGATTGTTCTGGGATTTACGTTACTTACAGTGACTCTTTCTACAGTGGTAACATCTGTGCAATTTCTTGGAAATAGGGTGGATTCAGGAAATGAGTATGATATTACAGCTATCGTATTACCAATTACACCACTAGCAGCAAAAGCTGACGAGATGGGAGACAATGAGTTGCTGGAGCAAATCGATAAAGTGCTAGAAACAGATATCTTGGTACAGGGATATAAAGATGGTAGAAGTGGAATCTCTCTTTTTTGGGATACATCCTTAAGCTTAGTGAAATCGGATTATACAGATGAAGAATATAAAGAATTTAAAGGAGCGTATTATCAGTTGATTAAGAAATATCCAGATGTGTTCTTTAAAGAGCGATGGAATACGTTTATTAATTCAACTGGTATTTTGAGTGAAACTCAGAAACTATTTACTGATGAAACTTACGCAGAATATAGAGAGATGTACGGTATTAAGAATGAGTCGATTTTTAGAGCTTCATTAATAAAAATACTTGAATTGATTGACTGTGATGTACTTCATAATATAATATATAGTTTTGTGGTGCAATTTTTAGTGCTGGCTATTATTACGTTAATACTGCTTATTAAGGGAAAATGGGGATATGGTTTGGCAATTGGTTCAATATGTGCTAAAGTTCCATTGATATTTTTGACAGCACCATCTATGTTGTTTATGTATTACTATTCGGTATATTTAGCTGGAACAGTAATGATTGTGGTAATGATAATATTTTTTATAGATAAAAAAACAGCTTGTGAAAGGTAAAGAAAAATGGATAATTTTGAGAATTTGAATGATGATGTAAAATCGGCATTAGCAGAGGCAGAATATTATAAGGACTTATTTTTAAAAGAAAGAAAGAAAACATATGAATTAGAATTGAAGCTTACAAAGGTACAGGATGATTGTAATGCTTATGAGGCTAATTTGAAAAAAATTAAAGGTTCTATACTTTGGAAGATGACAAAGCCTTTTAGAGTATTTATGCATTTTTGTCTTAGAACTATGGAAAGACTTAGAAGATTAGGCAGCTTGAGAGCAGTTTTGGCACGATTTAAAAACAGACCAAAGGAAAGGGCTATTTTTACGTTATATGGAACAGATAGCTTTCCTGATGAAGCGCAAAGAGCAATAGAAGAAGCTACCAGGTTTGAAAAAGATGTTAAATTTAGTATTTTGGTGCCATTATATAACACTCCAAAGAAATTTTTAAAAGAAATGATAGATTCGGTTATGTGGCAGACTTATCAAAACTGGGAATTATGTTTAGCAGATGGTAGTGATGATAAGCATAGCTATGTGGCTGATATTGTAAAAGAATACGCTGACAAGGATTCAAGAATTAAGTACAAAAAGATTGAAAAGAATTTAGGAATTTCAGGAAATACTAATGTATGTTTTGAAATGGCGACAGGTGATTTTATTAGTTTATTTGATCATGATGATATTCTTCACCCAAGCGTATTGTTTGAAACAGCAAAGGCGATTAATGAACAGAATGCGGATTATGTATATACGGACGAGGCTACATTCCAAGGTAAATCAATTAACAATATTATAACTATGCATTTTAAATCAGATTTTGCAATTGATACATTAAGAGCTAATAACTATATTTGTCATTTTTCTTCTTTTTCAGCAGAATTACTTAAGAAAACAGGATTGTTTAGAAGTGAATTTGATGGAAGTCAAGATCATGATATGATTTTAAGACTAACATCAGCAGCAAATAAGGTATATCATATCCCTAAAATGCTATATTACTGGAGATCTCATAAGAATTCAGTTGCATCTGATATCAGTGCAAAGACATATGCAATAGATGCGGCAAAGAGAGCAGTAGAAGACCATTTGAAACAAAACGGAATTGAAGGAAAAGCAGAAAGTACAAAAGCTTTCCCAACAATTTTTAAAATTAATTATGATATGATTGAAGTTGATCCAATGATTTCAATAATAATTGCTAATAAGGATCATTTAGAAGATTTAAAACGTTGTGTAGAATCTATTCAGTTCAAATCTACATATTCAAATTATGAAATAATAATTGTAGAGAACAATAGTACAGAACAAGAAGTGTTTGATTACTATGATACATTAAACAACATTCATAATATAAAGGTAGTCAAATTCCAAGGTGAATTTAATTATTCAGCAGTTAATAATTTTGGTGCTAAATATGCAACTGGTAAGTATATTGTACTTTTAAATAATGATACAGAGGTAATTACACCAACGTGGATGGAAGAATTATTGATGTATGCCCAAAGGGAAGATGTTGGTGCTGTTGGTGCTAAGCTATATTATGAAGATGATACAATTCAGCATGCTGGTATTGTATTAGGTCTTGGAGCACATAGAACAGCCGGACATACTCACTATAGAGTTCCTAAGTGTAACGTAGGTTATATGGGAAAACTATACTATGCGCAGGATGTATCTGCTGTTACTGGTGCATGTTTAATGGTTAAAAAAGAATTATTTGATGAAATCGGTGGATTAGATGAAAGCTTTGCAATTGCATTAAATGATGTTGATTTCTGCCTGAAACTTAGAAAAATGGGTAAATTAAACATATTTACGCCATTTGCTGAGTTATATCATTACGAATCAAAATCAAGAGGTTTGGAAGATACAGAAAGCAAAGCTCAAAGATATAATGAAGAATGTGCCAGATTCAAAGAAAGATGGCATGAAATGATAGATGCAGGTGACCCATATTATAATGTGAACTTTTCTTTAGACAGTTCAGATTATTCAATAGTTCCACCTAAAAAGGCTTAAGGTATATGGAAAATAAAAATACAACAAACAATAGGAGTACAATTGAAAAAATAGTAGGAAAAATTAATCCTGATAATATAAAAAAAGGTATTAATTATATTTCGCAAAATGGAATTAAGCAGTTTGGAGTAAAACTGGTCGGTCAGCTTCAAAGAGAAGATATAGATTATGAAGCTTACAGACAAGTGCATCAGTTTACTCAGGAACAGTTGTTTTTTCAGGAAAATTTTGCATTTAAATATAATCCTGTTATAAGTATTATTGTGCCTGTATATAGAACGCCAGAGGATTTTCTTAGACAGATGATAGAATCGGTGGTTAATCAGACATACAAATATTGGGAGTTATGCATTGCTGATGGCAGTGTTGAAGAAAAACAAGAGGATAAACTCACAGTAGAGGAAATAGTTAATCAGTATAAATCAGTTGATGGACGAATTAAGTATGTGAAATTAGAAGAAAATTTGGGTATTGCAGGAAATACTAATGCGGCATTGCAGATAGCAAAGGGTCATTATATTGGATTATTAGACCATGATGATATTCTGGACAGAAGTGCTTTGTTTGAAGTTGTGGCATTATTGAATAATGAGCAGGTAGATGCTATTTATACAGATGAAGATAAGGTTACAACAGATTTATCCAGATATTTTGAACCTCACTTTAAACCAGATTTCAATTTGGATTTACTAAGAAGTAACAATTATATTTGCCATTTCTTTGTGGTAAAAAGAGAAATAGCAGAAAAGATAGGTGGATTTAGAGCTGAATTTGACGGTTCACAGGATTATGATTTTATTTTCAGATGCTTAGAAGTTTCAAATACAATAAGACATATTCCAAGGATATTATATCATTGGCGAGTTCATAAGAATTCAGTTGCTGATAATCCGGCAAGTAAAATGTATGCATATGATGCAGGAAAAAGAGCAATAGAAGAACACTTGCAAAGATTAGGAATCAAAGCAACAGTTAGTCACAGTGCTAATTTGGGATATTATGACGTAAAATATGAGTTGGGTCAGTTACCATTAGTATCAATTGTAATACGTGATATGAATAATCCTGGTAATTTTCGAAAAGCTGAAAAAGTAATAAAAGGAAATACTAATTATTATAATTATGAAATAATAAAGGAAGCACAGCTTTTTAGAGCCAAGGGAGAGTATATTTTGTTCTTTAATGCAGATTTGAAACCGGAAAATCCTGAGTGGTTATATGAAATGGTTTCTATTTGCAGTAGAAGGGAAGTTGGAATTGTTGGCGGTAAGGTATACAAAAATGGTCTTATTTATCGAGCTGGTATTTTGATTGATGAAAAAGATGAAGTAAAGAAAAAGCTGTTAGCAGGCAAAGACGCAATAACAATTCAAGGACATGCTAATGGAAAAAATATAGAAGCAACATATATGTTTTCAAAAATGTCTAAATGGAATCAGGGATATTTTTGTAAAGCAATTATTAATTCACAAGTAGATGCTGTACCGGCATTGTGTATGATGGTAAAGAAAAGTACTTATTTTAATATTGGAAGTTTTGACAGATCTTTAGACAGGAGATTTGTTGGAATAGATTTTTGCCTGAAGGTTAGAGAAAAAGGTGAAAAAATAGTATTTTGTCCAAAAGCAGAATTTACTTTGGTAGAAGAAAAGAAGAAGTAGCGTTGGAGGCTTTAGATGAAACGAGTATCGGTTGTAATACCTAATTACAATGGAGCGAAATTTTTGTGTGATTGCTTAGATTCATTTAGAAAACAAGATACAGATGAATTTGAAATAATAGTGGTGGATAACAAATCAGAGGATAATAGTAAAGAAATATTAAGTAATTATTCGGAAGTTAGATTAATTGAACTGGATAAAAATTACGGTTTTTGTCGAGCTGTTAATGAGGGAATTAGGGCATCTGAATTGGAATATGTTTTACTACTGAATAATGATATGGCAGTTGAGAGTGATTTTGTAAGGAAAATGATAGAATTTATGGACTGTCATAAGGATGCATTTTCAGCACAGGCAAAAATGTTACAAATGTACGCACCGGAAAAAATAGATGACACAGGGGACTTTTATTGTGCTTTAGGTTGGGCTTTTGCAAGAGGAAAAGACAAGAGTGCTGCTATGTATGATGAAGTGACAAAAATATTTGCATCTTGTGCAGGCGCGGCAATATATAGAAAAGAAGCACTGAATAAAACAGGTTATTTCGATGAAGCACATTTTGCGTATCTGGAGGATATTGATTTAGGCTATAGAGCAAAAATTTTAGGATATAATAATTATTATAATCCGAAGGCTGTTATTTATCATGTTGGCAGTGGAGCTAGTGGTTCCAGACATAATGAATTTAAGGTTAGCTTATCCTCTAGGAATAGTGTATATTTAGCGTACAAAAATATGCCGGTTATTCAATTAATAGTGAACATTCCATTTTTACTATTAGGTAATTTAGTTAAAACATTCTTTTTTGACAGAAAAAAACTGGCTAAGAACTTTGTAAAAGGTTTAATAAATTGAGTGAAATTGTGTAAAAAGGATAAGAAATTTCCTTTTAAGGTGGAAAACACTCTTAATTATGTAAAAATACAGTTTGAATTATGGGGAAATGTAATAAACCGAGTTCGATTTTAAGAGGAAAATAGAGTATTAAATAAACACAATATTTTGTAATTATTAAATAAATGTTAAGAAAATATTGTTGCACTAAATTACTAGATATTGTATTATAGAGAATGGGTAGTGTGCCCAACTTAATAGAAAATAGGTGATTATTGGTGATTAAGGATAATCAGAAATACTTCAATAGATTACATGTTTTGCTTGATGCAATGATTATAATTGGGTCTTATGTACTAGCATGGGGATTGAGATTCTGGGTATACCCTAAGATTGGCATTTTGCCAGAGATGGTAAAGGCACTAACTAATGAAACATATATTGCAATTCTTGTGATTGTTGTACCATTCTATTTACTTTTGTATGCAATATTTGATTTGTATACATCTAAGAGAGTTAATGGTAGAAAAGCAGAATTATTTAGTATATTAAAAGCAAATACCATTGGTATGTTATGTATGATGGTGTGCTTTTATTTCTTTGAAAAAACAGATTTCTCACGTGCTATTATTTTATCATTTTATGTAATTAATATATGTGCAGAAACTTTTTTTAGGAATACATTAAGATATGTGCTTCGTAGTATGCGTTCAAAGGGATTCAACCTAAAGCACGTTTTGTTAGTTGGATATAGTAGGGCAGCTGAGCAGTATATAGATAGAATAAGAGTTAATCCACAGTGGGGATATGTCGTAAGAGGAATTCTTGACGATAATGTAGAACGTGGAACAGAATATAAAGGAATAAAAGTTATTGGTTCGGTGGAAAATTTAGGAATTATTTTACCTGAGAATAAATTGGACGAGATTGCAATTACACTTAGCCTAAGTGAGTATTCAAAACTTGAAAAAATTGTAAATCAGTGTGAAAAGTCAGGAGTTCATACAAAATTTATTCCAGATTATAATAATGTAATTCCCAATAAGCCATATACAGAGGATTTGCAAGGATTACCTGTAATCAATATTAGACATGTTCCGCTTACTAATACAGTAAATATGATAGTAAAAAGATTAATAGACATATTTGGTGCAACTGTTGCACTTATTCTGTTTTCACCAGTGATGTTGGTTGTTTCTATTTTAATAAAGGTAACTTCAGAGGGACCATTGTTATATAGTCAGGAACGTGTAGGACTGCATAATAAGCCATTTAAAATGTGGAAATTCAGATCAATGGAAGTTCAAGAGCCTAGTGAGGAAAAGACAAAGATGACCTTGAAAAACGATCCAAGGGTAACGCCAATAGGTAAATTTATTAGAAAGACAAGCATTGATGAATTACCGCAGTTGATTAATGTTTTACGTGGAGATATGAGTTTGGTTGGACCTAGACCGGAAAGACCATTTTTCGTGGAAAAGTTCAGAGAAGAAATTCCTAGATATATGGTAAAACATCAGGTTAGACCAGGTATGACAGGCTGGGCACAGGTCAATGGTTTAAGAGGTAGCGATACATCTATCAGAAAGCGTATAGAGTATGATTTATATTACATTGAAAATTGGACGTTAGGACTAGATTTTAAAATATTGTTTTTAACGTTTTTTAAAGGTTTTATTAATAAAAATGCATATTAGGAAAGGCATGGTATATAGAGATGACAAAGGATACAAGAAAGACTTCTTCAAAACAAGGTTCATCAAAGAAGTCTTCTACAGCAAGAAAAGGAAGTAAGGCGGCAGCAGCGAGAAGAAGAAAGAAACAAAAGCAAAAAAGGGTGCTTTTTGCTGTTGAAGCAATAGTATTGGTAATATTGGTAATAGCTGTTTTTATTTCAAAAAAATTCGATAAATTAGATAACTCTGTTATAGTTGAAGATAAGGATATTGTGACAAATACAGATAGAGAAGTGTCAAAGGAAACAGATGATGGCTATCTTAACGTTGCATTATTTGGTATAGACTCACGAGAAAATAATAGTTTTGGTGCAGGAAACAGAAGTGACTCTATTATGGTAGCTAGTATTAATAATAAAACCGGTGATGTGAAGATTGTATCTGTATATCGTGATACTTATTTGCATATAGCAGACAAAGACAAAGACAGATATAGAAAATGTAATGAAGCTTACTTCTATGGTGGTCCAACACAGGCTATGAATATGCTTAATATGAATCTTGATTTGGATATTACAAAATATGTAGCAGTTGACTTTAATGCATTAGTAAAAACTGTAGATTTGCTTGGTGGTATTGAGGTTGAATTATCAGGTGAAGAAATCCACCATTTAAATAACTATACAGTAGAAACTTCGGCAGTTACAGGTGTAGAAACTGAGTGGTTAGATGAAGACCAACCAGGAACATATTTATTAGATGGTGTACAGGCTGTCTCATATGCTCGAATTCGTTATACATCAGGAAGCGACTATAAGAGAACAGAACGTCAAAGACTTATTATTCAAAAAATTGCAGAAAAGGCAAAAAGTGCTAGTCTGACTACGTTGAATAGTATCGTAAATGAGGTTCTTCCTTACGTATCTACTAATTTTTCAGCAACGGAAGTTTTAGGCTTGGCAGCTGATATTGCAAAATACAATATAGCAGACACAGCAGGTTTTCCGTTTGATAAGACAACAACTATCCTTAGTAGCGGAGCAGATGTAGTAGTACCGGTGACATTAGAAAGTAATGTTACACAGTTATACGAATTTTTGTTTAATGAGAATGGATATACTCCATCATCAACTGTAAAGAGTATTAGTAAAAAAGTTGAAACTGATACAGGAATTTCAAGTTTGAATTAATTAAAGATGTATTGATTAAACAAAGGTGATTAAGATAGGGCGTGTTGTAAACAGCAGGTTTATGACACGCCTTTAATAAAATGAATTTTTGCAAAACAGCAAGGAGAATTTAGAATGTATTCAGTGGATGTTATTATTCCCACTTATAAACCGGGAAGTATATTACTAGACTTGTTGGACAAGTTGGCTAATCAAACAGTTAGAATAAACAAAATATTTATTCTAAATACTGATAAAAAATATTTTGAAAATATTAGTGTTAGCAAGTATAATAACATTGTTGTCAAACACATAAATCAAAGTGAATTTGATCATGGTGGAACAAGACATTTAGGTGCAAGTATGTCTGAGGCAGATATAATGTTGTTTATGACTCAGGACGCAATGCCCCAGGATAATAGGTTAATTGAGAATTTATTGGTTCATTTTGAGAATC
>CAYOMP010000007.1:20218-47151 GCA_964405075.1 uncultured Lachnospiraceae bacterium | reverse complement strand
AATTAAAATAATATAAAAAAGGAGAAAAAATGTACAATATAGTAGATTATGGGGCAATAGCAGATGGAATAACCAATAATCAGAAGGCTATTCAAAAGGCAATTAATGAGTGTACACTTGCTGGTGGAGGTAAGGTATATGTACCGGCTGGTAATTTTTTAAGTGGTACATTACAACTAAAAAGTAATGTAAATTTGTATCTTGAACAAGGAGCTGTCCTTATTAGTAGTCTTAGAGAAGAAGACATTATTAATTACACTAAGGATTTTGAAACTAACACTAACGACAGTGGCTGGGAAGGAGGATGTTTTCTTTGTGCATTCCATGAAGATAATATTACTATTTCAGGTGAAGGTGTAATTTATGGACAAGGTGATAAGGTGTTCTTTGAAGACGGAGCAGATGGTGGATATGAAGAATGTCCCAAGGGGTTATCCGGATTAAGACCAAGAACAACGTTTTTTGAAGATATTACGAATCTTACAGTTAAAGGAATTACTTTTAAGGATGCAGCATTTTGGACATTACATATGGCAGGATGTAAGCATGTTATCGTAGATAGTGTTAAGATATTTAATGATGTCAGAGGGGCAAATAATGATGGTATTGATCCGGATTCATGTCAGGATGTAGTTATCAGCAACTGCATAATTGAAGCAGGCGATGATGCTATCGTAGTTAAGAATACTCTTGAGATGGGTAAGAAATATGGTGCGTGCGAAAATATTGTAATTAGTAACTGTGTTTTGCATTCCCATGATTCTGCATTAAAAATTGGTACAGAAACATATAAGGGAATTAAGAATGTTATTCTTTCGGATTGTGTTATTAAGGATTGCTCAAGGGGAATTGGTATTTGGGTTAGAGATGGTGCTACCATAGAAAATATCAAAATTCATGATTTAGTAGGTAGTGTTAGAAGATATGCTGATAGATTCAATCAGCCAGGTCATCCAGGCTGGTGGGGTAAGGGTGAACCGATATTTATTTCTAATACCTACCGATATGAAGGACAGGAGATAAAAAATACAGGAATTATTCGTAATGTGGTTTTTAAGGATATTGAAATGACTTCTGAAGCAGGTATTTTTATGCGAGGCGATGAGGGTTGTCCAATAGAAAATATCAAAATTCAGGATGTTACATTAACAATGGCAAAACAGGGGAAATTAGATAGTGGAATGTTTGATGAACAACCATCTATTAGAGGTAAGTATGAACACGAGGTTCCGGCACTGTATGCTTATGGTATTGATGGGTTAAAAATTCGAGAGTTTGAAGTAAGTAAGAAAGAACCATACTTAAAGGGGTGGTCAGATAAAAAGACAATTATTGAAAATTGTAATTTATTATAAGGAGAAAAGGAAGTATTAGCGAATCAAGTATTTACTGAAGAAAATAGGAGTTGCGTATGAATTTTTTTGAACAAATACAAAAAGAATTAACGAAAAGTATTTTCAGTGATGAGGTATTATCAGCAGTACAGGAAAATACGATGCCTTTTGAGAGCTTAATGTCTCAATATAAATGTGCAATTATGGAAGTGGAAACGAAGTTTAAGGTATTAAATGAACAGTTTTCATTACAGTATGATAGAAATCCTATTGAAACTATTAAAACCAGACTTAAATCAAGAGAAGGCATTATGCAAAAGCTTGTCCGTAAAGACCTTCCTATATCATTGGAATCAATTGAGAAAAATATAAATGATGTTGCGGGAGTCAGAGTGGTTTGCTCTTTTCCGGAGGATATTTATATGTTGGCAGATTGTTTACTTGCCCAGGATGATATAACACTTATAGAAAAAAGAGATTATATTAAAAATCCAAAGGAAAGTGGATACAGAAGTCTTCATTTAATTGTTTCAGTTCCAATATTTTTAAAGGATGAAAAAAAGGACGTTAAGGTGGAGGTTCAGTTAAGAACTATAGCCATGGATTTTTGGGCAAGTATTGAGCATAAGCTAAGATATAAGAAACATATTGATGAGGATGAAGCACAGGTATTAGCCAGAGAACTTGTGGAATGTTCAGAAATAAGTGCTGCACTTGATAAGAGAATGGAGGAAATAAAGAATAGAATTGCAAAGGTTCAAGCTGAAAAGAATTAGTAACATTTTATAGTATAAAAAAGAATGGAGAATGAAAAATGGAAAAATATAAGATTTTAGAAATTAAACAGAGTGTATTCGATAACAATGATAAAGAGGCAGATAAATTAAGAACAGAGTTAAAGAAAAGTAAAACATTCTTACTTAACTTAATGTCATCACCAGGTTCAGGAAAAACTACTACTTTAACAAGGACTATTGAAATGTTAAAAGATGAAATGAACATAGGTGTAATGGAAGCTGACATTGATTCAGATGTTGATGCGGATACTATTTCAAAGACAGGAGCTAAGGTTATTCAGTTACATACAGGTGGAATGTGTCATTTGGATGCTTCTATGACTAAACAGGGGTTAGAAGGTCTTGGCACAGAAGATGTGGACTTGGCTATTCTGGAAAATGTAGGTAATCTGGTATGTCCTGCGGAATTTGATACAGGTTCTTCAAAAAATGCTATGATTCTTAGTGTTCCGGAAGGCGATGATAAACCACTTAAATATCCTTTGATGTTTTCTGTTGTTGATGTTTTGTTAGTTAATAAAATTGACGTAATGAAATATTTTGATTTTGATCTTAAAATATGTGAAGAAAGGGCAAAGGCTATTAATCCTAATATCAAGGTTATTCCAATTTGTGCAAAGACAGGTGAAGGAATGCAAGAGTGGGCCGATTGGTTAAGAGAACAGGTTAAAGAATGGCAGAATGACTAAAATTCGAGGAGAATTAAAGTGTTATTAACAGTACCAAACTATTATAATCGATTTCAATGTATAGCAGATAAATGTCCTGATACCTGTTGTGCAGGATGGAGCATTGTAATTGATAAGAAATCAAAGAAAAAGTATAAAAAATATAAGGGTGATTTTGCAGGCAGAATGCATAATTCTATTAACTGGTTAGAAGGAACATTTAAGCAGTATGAAAAAAGATGTGCATTTCTAAATGATGAGAATTTATGTGATTTATATGCAGAGGTAGGTCCTGACTACTTATGTAAGACCTGCAAAAGATATCCAAGACATATTGAGGAGTTCGAAGACGTGAGAGAGATTTCTCTCTCATTGTCATGTCCGGAAGTAGCAAAGATTATTCTTTCTAATGAGAAAAAAGTAAAATATTTATCTAAGGAGAAAGAATGTGAAGTAGAAGAATATGATGATTTTGATTATTTTCTCTTCACCAAGCTGATGGATGTGCGAGATTTTGCCATAGATATATTGCAAAAAAGAGATTTGAGCATATATGAGAGAATGGGTATAGTATTAGGTTTTGTTCATGATATGCAAAGTCGCATTGATAATGGTGAATTGTTTGAGATTGATAATTTGTTGAAAAAATATCAAAAAGATACATCATTAGAAAAACTCTGTAAAAAGTTAGCCGGATATAGTTCAAGAGAAATTGAACGTTTTGAGATAATGAATGAGGCAATGGGATGTTTAGATGCCTTAGAAGTATTAGACGATAACTGGACTGATATGATTAATCAGTATAGAAAAATTTTGTACAATAATGGTTATGAATCATATAACAAATATCAAAAGGAATTTAGTGAATACTATAAAGGTAAAGAATATGAGTATGAGCAGTTGGCAGTATACTTTGTATTTACATATTTTTGCGGAGCAGTATATGATGAAGATGCTTATTCTAAGATGAAGTTAGCACTTATGTCTACCATGATTTTAAGAGAATTAGATGTGGCTATTTGGGTAAATAATGAAGGAAAGTTTTCAATTGAAGACCAGATTAATATTTGTTATAAATATTCCAGAGAAGTTGAACATTCAGACGAAAATCTAAATTTATTAGAAGAAATTATGTGTAAGGAACCAGTATTTAAATTAGAGAAAATGCTGATAGCATTAATGTCTGTATAGTTTTTTCAGAAGTTAGTATATAAAACTCTCAAAGGGTGCTTTTGGGAGCTTAGAAGTATTATATTAGACAATGATGTGAATATTGTTTGAAAAAGTATTAAAAATAAAAATGTTAGAAGAAATATTTTTTTAAAATTCGTGCCGAAAAGATAGGAAAGAATGATGGGAATTAGTAAAGGTAAAAGTTTAAATATTAAATACGGAGCGATGCAGGGTTTTTATTGGATGATTTATTGCGCGATACCTGGATTTGCAAGTGTATTTTTATTAGATAAACAATATGACAATACGCAGATAGGATATATTCTGGCAATAGGCTTTATAGTATCTGTTTTTTTACAACCTATAGTGGCTGACATTGCAGATAAATCAAAGAAAATATCTTTGGTTGGAATAATGATGATAAATGTTATTGCTCTTATTTTATTTGGTGGAGTAATTGCGATTTTGCCAGGTAAGTCAATTGCACTGACTGCTGTCTATATATTTTTTGTTATTGGAATTATGATATTGCAGCCATTGGTAAATGCACTTAGTTTTTATTTGGAGAAAATGGGGGTACACATTAATTTTGGCGTAACCAGAAGTATGGGTTCACTGTTTTTTTCTATTATCTGTGTAATATTAGGCTATGCAATAGAAATATATGGAAGTGTGGTATTACCTTTATCTGCGGTAATAGTGCTTATTTTGGTGTTAGGAATTCTTATTTCTTTGGATAGAAATAGAAAAATGTATTTAGCTGATGAAAATGATAATGAAATACATTCAAAAAAGCATAAAAATGAGGAGAAACAAAGTCTGCTTCAGTTTGCAATGAAGTATAAAAGATTCTTTATATTTCTGGCAGGTGGAACAGGATTATTTTTTGGACATACCATAATTAATAATTTCTTTTATCAGATAATTCAAAATGTAGGAGGAGACAGTACTGATTTAGGTAAAATTCAGTCGTTTTGTGCGATTATGGAATTGCCTACAATGATGATGTTTGATAAAATTAGAAGAAAAACAGGATGTAAGCAGCTACTTAATATTGCAGCAGTATTTTTCTCTATAAAAATAATTATAACCTTGTTAGCTGGAAACGTGGGATTGTTGTATGTGTCAGCAGTATTGCAAAGTGTTTCTTTTGCAATATTTATTCCGGCATCAGTACACTATGTTGATGAGTTAATGGAAAAATCAGACGCTGTAAAAGGACAAGCTTTATTAACAGGTATGATTGCATTGGCAAATGTATTATCTAGTTTGCTTGGAGGTGTTGTATTGGATAATATGAGTGTAGTAAGTATGCTTGTAATTGGAACAACAGTTAGTGTAACAGGTACAGTAGTTGGCATTTACGGAATCAACGAGAGATAAAGAACTGGAGATTAAGGGGAGATAAAATTAATGATAGTATTGAAGGCTAATCTAGAATTAAGAAAAGTGTTTTATAGTCTTACAAAAAACATTTGGAAAGATGTTGAGTGGCGAGATATTTTTATCATACAGGATAACTGTCTTAATTTATTGGGGAAAAGACGCTCTTTAGTATTTGATTTCGAAGAAAAAAAGGTTGAGAGTAATATTTTAGAATTCAATTTTAAACCAGAAGATGTTATAGCCATTGGTGATAATGAAATATTGACTAATGTTTTAGATATGACATTGTATGCCTATGGTAAATGGGGACTTATCAGAGGTCTTCGTGTTGATAAGGATTACGCAAGTCTTAATGATATGTTTAATGAGGTCACTCAGTCTATAAAAATTGAATCGTCCATAACAAAAGATAGTTTTAGATTTTTTGAAAAGGGTAAGCAGTTAACCTTAGAAGATGTTGTGGAAAAATTAGTAGTAAGAAATAAAAAAGATCAACAGCAGCAGGAAGAAATAGCAGCAGAAGAAACTGCCAAGGATAGTGATAAATACTCAATGGGCTTATGGCATAATATGTGCTGGAAAATGAAGCGAACAGAATTTAAAAAGTCTGGGGAAATAGATATTAATAGTGAATCTGATGAAACTACAGGTATTGGCAATAATTTTTACGAAACAAATTATATATGTCCAAACTGTGGTAAAAAGTTATTTATGGCTGTGTTTCCACCACGTCATGAGGTTAAGATAGAGACTAATGATAATGTTGAAAAGAACGTATATATTGCGAGAACTTTTTCATGTAAGGGTTGTTTTAGCTTCTTTACACCTAGACCCCAGAAACTTCTTGTTGAAGGTGATGTATATGAGTTATCCATAGAGAATGACAGGGATGCTTATGAGGATTATGTGGAATTAATAGGCAAAGATGCTACTAATGCATCTAATAGTGAATTTAACGAATATGAGTCCTTGTATAGATTAAAGAGAAGTTCGAAGGAATACGAGGAAGATACACCGGATTTGAACCAGATATGTGATAATTTTGATGATTTAACAGATGAAGAAATAGCAAAGGTTAAAAACATGATGGAGGATGGCTTCTATCCAAAATCAGACTTAAAAAAATTTTACGAAAAGATTGCCAGGGAATTTAAGTCCAGAAGCAAAATAAGTCTTAAAAACTTTTTTGCAAAAAAACGTAGAAATAAAGCTAGAAAAAAACAGGAAGAATTAGCTGTACAGGAAGAAATACGTGAAGTGCCGGAAAGCCTGGAAGAAATAAATGATTTAACGACAGATACTGTTGATTTTATGACTGCTATGGCAATAGCTAATGAAGAAAACGCAAGACAAAAGAAAGGAACAGTTAATACTAAAAAGCCTAAAAAAGACAAGCCTATTGAATATCCAATACCAAAGTTTGATTTACCAACCATTAATTTTAACATATTGAGTATTGATGATTTGAGAGAAATATATGATAGCTTAGTGGCAGGAAATATTTATCCACCAGACATAAAAGAACGTTTCTTTAATGAAGTAAAGAGACATTTAACTGCCAGAGTGGACAACCAGTATGAAGGTAGCTGTGATTACTTAGATATGATGTCACGCTCAGAGGTTGAAAAGGTTAAATTAAGGATTCTTAGTGAGCCCCATTTGTCCAAGAGTTTAAGAGATACTTTGCTTGGCAAACTTAATTCTATTTTATCAAAGGATACAGAACCACAGTGGCAACAAAGAGCAGAGGAATGTAAGAACAAAAACTATGCACATATTGTTAAGTTAATTGATGAAGTAGAATGGGATGCCCCACCAACAGTTAAGGATACTATTTTAAAGATGCTTAATAAACTTCGTCTTGAGGCGGCAAAGAGAGAAACAGGGGCTATAGTTAAGAAACTGTCAGGAGATGTTACTGATGACGAGATAGAAATCTGTCGTAAGAAATTGCGCGAGTATACCGAAATAGATGGGGATGCATTAATAGACAAAATCCAGGCTCAAAAGGCAGCAAATGAGAATTCGAAAATTTCAGCTTTTATTCAAAAATATGGGGTTCGAAATAGAAACTCCTTAAGAAATCTATTGAACGATATAGCAAAACAAGGTTTTAAGGAAGAGTATCTGAGCCCATATATAGAGAAGTTGAGCAAACAACTATATGATGCGGATAAGAAAGAAATTGAAAGAATATGTCCAGATCCGGCAGAAGTTACCTTTGAAGAGGGAATGAGGATGTATAATGAAATATCTCGAGGAGTATTTTTGCCAGAGTTAAAGCAGAACACACTAGAGTTATTGGATAAAAGATTATACAGACTAAAAATGGACGAATGTCAACAATTAGCTGCTAAATTGAAAAAAGATATGGGAGATAAAATAAAAGATTATTCATTGATATATTTTTATGATGAAAGGAAAATGCGTAAAAATTTAGAAGATGAAGAAAGTGAAATTATTCGGAATGCTATTTATGGATATGCTTCAGACAGAGATAAATATGAGTTTCCTGTATTAATCGTTAATTTGAATAAAAAGGCAGAAGGAAATAAGGGATTTGTAATTACACCAGATAATATTTATATAAAAAATAATGTGGAAGCTACGTTATTAGAAATTCCTAAAATAGAAGAAGTATATGCTAAAAGTGGATTGTTTGGTAAAGGTATTTATGCAAAGTATGAAAACAATAACAATATAAAACTATGTAATACTTTGAAAATGAAAGAATATAGTGAATTTGCGAATGTTTTGAATGATTTTGTAAAATACTTACAGGAAAAACCTCAGTCTCGTAGTATTCGATATATGGTAAAAGAAAAGCATTCTGTGAAATGCTGCTATCGTTGTGGTTTTACATACCAAGGTGGTAGTGTTTGTCCAAAATGTGGTAGTAAGCAGAATTCATAGTTTATGCTTTAACAAGAACAGTTTTAAATGTAGTACATAGAATGAAAAGAGGATATGTTAGGTTATGAGAAAGATTGAATTCTAATCAGAACTTAACATATTTTTGTATATTGTAAAAAAAATAAAACAAAAAAATGAAAAAATTACTTGACCTATCGTAGTAATGGTGTTATATTTATACTACGACGAACGTACTACGACAAACGTAGTACGACTGACATAGGAGGTGACTATATGATTAGTAGTGATGTTATCAGAGGGTACAATGATACAATTATTCTATATTTGTTACTGGATAGTTCGTCTTATGGTTATGAAATATCTAAGAATATTAAGGAGGTGTCTGGTGGCAAATATATAATTAAAGAAACTACTTTGTATTCAGCGTTTACTCGGTTAGAAAAGAACGGCTATATAGAAGGATTTTTCGGGGATGAGACTAATGGAAAAAGAAGGACCTACTATAGAATTACCGATTCGGGTAGACAGTACTATTTGGAGAAATGTCAAGAATGGTCTTTAACAAAGGAAGTAGTTGAAAAATTTATTAAGAAATAAGGAAAATAAGGATTTATAGGGAGGTAATCTTATGGAAATAATAGTAAATTATTTAGAAAGTATGTTTTCGAATATTCCAAAAACAGAGCAGACTAAAAGGGCTAAAATGGAACTTTTAGCTATGATGGAAGATAAATATAACGAGTTAAAGGCAGAAGGTAAGAGTGAAAATGAAGCTGTAGGAACTGTTATATCAGAATTTGGTAACCTGGATGAATTAGCAGAAGATTTAGGCATTAATAAGGAAGATTATAAAAAAACAACAAGTGATATTCAAAGTGGAAGAACAGTAACAATGCAGACTGTTTCGGAATATCTTTCAGCACGTTCAAAATTTGCAAAAATGATATCTATAGGTGTTATGTTGTGTATTTTTTCGGTAATACCATCAAACATATCAGAAATTTTATTTATGGGAGCACCAGCTGCAGTTATTGGGATAGGTGGACTGTTTGTTTTGATAGGAATAGCAGTAATGTTATTTATTATGAGTAGTGGAACAGTACATAAATACAAATTTATGTTAGAAGAAGATTTTAATATGGATTACGCAACAATAGATTATGTAACAAAACTTCAAGATGATTTTCAGAATAAAAAATTATTGGGAATATCATTCGGAGTATTGCTGTGTATAATGTCAACTATGTTCGTAGCTGTAGTTGATGAAGTATTTGGAGAACCATGGGATGATTATTCTAGTGCGGTATTTTTATTAATTATAGGTATTGAAGTATTTATTTTTGTATATGTGGGAATTACCAGTGCAACATATAATATTATTTTGAAAAAGGAAGAATACGTTAGAAGAAAAAGTGAAAAGACAAAGGCAGAAAGTATCATGGACGCTTTGGGCGGTGTTTACTGGATTTCTATAGTTTTAGTTTATCTTTGGTGCAGTTTCTCAACTTGCAGATGGGAGCTTACATGGCTAATATTTGTTATTGCCATTGCAGTCTGGGGAGCAGTTAGAGCAATTGTAATTGCTGTATCAAAATAACAGGCAAGTGGAAAGGCTATATACAACAGGTGTATGATAGCAAATTAAGAAAATGAATATAATCGAAATAAAATAAGACTTCACAAAAGATTATTGTGTGCTATAATAAAGTATCATACAAAAAACAGGAGAGAAAAAATGAAAGAGACAACTCTAGTAATTATGGCAGCTGGTATCGGCAGCAGATTCGGTGGAGGAATCAAGCAGTTAGAACCAGTTGGACCTAATGGGGAAATCATAATGGATTATTCTATCCATGATGCTTTGGAAGCAGGTTTTAACAAGGTTATTTTTATTATTAGAAAAGATTTAGAGAAAGATTTTAAGGAAGTAATCGGAAACAGAATGGAAAAAGTTGCGAATGTTGAATATGCATTCCAGGAATTAGAAGACTTACCGGAAGGATATGAGATGCCGGAAGGAAGAACTAAGCCATGGGGAACTGGACAGGCAGTATTGGCTTGTAGAGGCATACTTGATACACCATTCGTAGTTATTAATGCTGACGATTACTATGGTAAGGAAGCTTTTGTAAAGGTTCACGATTATCTGGTAAACGTAGAAGGAAAAAAGAACGGCAAATATGACTTCTGTATGGCAGGGTTCATCCTTGGAAACACATTAAGTGATAATGGTGCAGTTACAAGAGGTGTATGTAACATTGATGAAAATGATATATTAGTTGATGTAAATGAAACTAGCGGAATCGAAAAACGCGGTGATAAAGTAGTAGCACCAGCCGCAGACGGTACAGAAAAAGAAATTGATGCCAACAGTTATGTCTCAATGAATATGTGGGGATTCACACCGGATTTTCTTGATGAATTAGAAAGTGGATTTGAAGAATTCTTAAGTGAATTAGGCGATAACGCTGAAAAGAAAGAATATCTTTTGCCAACAATCGTTGATGGTCTTATTAAATCTGACAAGGCAGAAGTTAAGTTATTAGAAACTAAAGATAAATGGTTTGGAGTAACTTACAAAGAAGATAAACAAACAGTAGTTGATTCGTTTAAAGAATTAATTGAAAAAGGTGTATATCCAGCAAAATTATACAAATCTTAGAAATAAAATTGAACAGATAAGGATGAAAAATATGAGTAATAAGAGAAGTTTATCATTGGATGCTTTAAAAGGCATGGCAATAATATTAGTTATGTTTGGACATGTTCTTGTCTGGAATAATATAGAAGATGCTTATATTTACAATATGATAAAGGCAGTACAGATGCCTTTATTTATAGCAATCAGTGGCTATGTGGCGGCATTCAAGCCACCAATTAGTAAGTTGGATAGTGCAGTAAAAGTTATAGAAAGAAGGGCAATAGGATATCTGTTGCCCTTCTTTTCGTGGTTAGTAATTAAGTATTGGAGAGATTTAGGCTGGGGACTTAGGAATGTTCTGTTTAACTTAGACAGGGGACTATGGTTTTTAATGACTCTATTTATACTTTCGGTTACACTAATTATCGCTCAGTTAATATCTACAAATATTTATATAAATTTTGTGAAAAACAATAAAAGTGATTTGAAAGAAAAAAAGAAGAGTAGGAAAAAAGTAAACAAATACCAAAATAATATTGAAACCATTTTTGAAAAAAATAATATAATTGATGAAAATACCAAAAATAATAGTTTTAAAAGTAAAACAGAACCAAAATTAGCATTAGGTCAGGAAGTTGTATTTTGGATAACAGAAATTTTAATTATAGGTTTCTTCTTTTTGCAAAGCAGAGTAGGAAATACATTCTTAAGTCCTAATCTGACAATTTATTATGTACCATTTTTTCTGGGTGGTTATTTTATTAGACGTTATCAGCAGTTAATTGCCAATATATTAAGAATATTAGTATGTAAGAAAGCACTGCTGATAGAAGGCATATTATCAGTAGTTTTGTGGATGGGAATTAGTGTTTTGTACAATTTTTCCATGAATTCAGATATAGTGACTGTCTTAATGCAGTTAATAGCAGGTTCAGCAGGTTCTTTTGGCTTGATGGTTTTGTTTTTGAATACCAAAGAAAATGTATTCAAAGAAAAACTCGCGTTTATTGGAAAGTATACATTAGAAATATATGTATTACATTTTCATTTTACAAGGTTGCTAAATAGAGGTATTGAATATACGGTATGGTATGAATCATGGCAGAGCATTATATTTACAATAGTTACGTTTGTTGTTATGTCACTTATAACATTTGTCATTATATGGATTGTAAAGAAGTATATCCCAGTGTTGGATTTACTGTTGTTTGGTAAAAAGCCGGCAGATGGTATTAAATTTATACCAGTATGGAAGAAGAAATAGTAGTTACAATAGACTTTTATGATTATTGTAAGAATTGATGATAAAAAAATAGTACATATATCTTTTGTTAGAAGAAAGAGATATGTACTATTTTTTTATTCAAGTATTCCGCAATAAACACTAAACATACTGTCTGCAAACTGTAGAAATCCCGCTTCATTTGGATGAATAGCTTCAACGTGGATTTCTTCTGTTTTATTAGAACGTGGATTTACAGTGATTGTTTCTACTTCGAAGTTATTAGCACTGTCATGCGTTAAAGCTAAAGGGATAAAATATAAATTAGGTGTGTTTTTTAATTTATCCGTTAGTGCAGTTAACAAGTTAAAAACTTGCAATTCTTCTTCTCTCACAAATGCAGCAGGAAAACGAGTAAAACCATGAGAGCTTTGCTGGTATCCTAATCCATTTTGATCTCCAGAGTAAATAGTATTAACTACAAAAATTGGTATATTAGGGTCATCCTTTTGGATGGCTTCAACGATATAAGATATATACTCCACATTGTCAGTAGGATCTACATCCATAGAGTTTCTTCCAAGGAATATTTGAACTATATCTGGGTTGATTCCAGTAGTTTCTTTGTAATAATTCCAATCGAAGGTCTGAATAGCTGTATTAAAGAAAGGGTGAACTCCTTCGTCTTCCAATGAATAATCAGTTTCAGTAAGATAGGCTTCAGCAGAAAAGCCGGCACGCGCTTCGTGGGCGAATGTACCAAAATCACGAGTCCCTACGAAAGAAAGCTTGTTATGGGATAGTTTTATTAACTCTTCATACCAAATATTAGTTGTAGACAAGCTATCACCTATGTTTAGAATTGAATAGGAATTATTTAATGTATCATCAACTATGGAAAGAGTAGAAGTAACTGATGATATTAAGTTAAGATAATTATCATATACCATAAATTTGAGTTCATAATCACCAATTAAAGCCTCCGTGGCGGTAATTGAGAACTTATTGGATAGATTTTTGCCAACTTCACATTCCCAGGTAACGTTATAATAGTCGGATAGTTTGCTTCCGTAGGATGTGATTTGATTATTATAAATCTCTATAGTGCGTCCTTTTGCCACATATATTACCTCTGGAAGATAAATAGATATGTCGTCAGTGGTAATATCTGTTAATGTGTCAGATAATTCATTTATATCATTTGAATTATGTTCAATTAGGTTCGTTAGTTTTTTATTTTCTTTTTTTAGTTGAAAGATAAAAAAGAATGTTACAGAAAAAGCAATAATTACTAATGTAATTATAGTAAAGTATAAAATGTGTTTTTTAGTAAAATTAAATGCCTTATTTTTCATATGTTATAGTATAAAACCCTTCCCAATATTCTATAGAAATTTTATAACAAAAGTAGATTTTTTTGCAATGTGAAAAGTAAATAAGACTTGAATAATAAAATCGTAAGAATTGACGGACAAGCTATAATTGACGAATGTATTTTTGCGTGATAGAATATATAAGGTTTATTTTGCCTTGTGGCAAATAGAAAAAACATTTATTTGATGAATTTTTTATTGGAACTATAGATTACAGAATATTTTGAAGAGAGGTTTTAATGATGAAGATTATGCCAAATCGCCTTGACAGAGGCTTTGAGATGTATCAGGAAGAATTTGAAAATAAGGCATTGGAAGTACTTCGTTCCGGCTGGTATGTTCTCGGAAATGAGGTTAAGAATTTTGAAGAAGAATTTGCAAATTATGTTGGTGCAAAGTATTGTGTAGGTTTGGCAAGCGGTCTTGATGCATTATGGATGGCTTTCAGAATATTAGGAATTGGTGAAGGCGATGAAGTAATAGTTCAGGCTAATACATATATTGCCAGTGTTATGGGCATTACAATGAATGGTGCAACACCAGTATTTGTAGAACCAGACGAGTTTTATAATATAGATGCTTCAAAGATAGAGGAGAAGATTACAGATAAGACAAAGGCTGTATTGGTAGTTCATTTATACGGACAAACTTGTCAGATGGATAAGATTGTTGATATTTGTAAGAAACATAACTTAAGATTAGTAGAAGATTGTGCTCAGTCTCATGGTTCTATGTATAATGGTCAGATGTCTGGTACATTTGGCGATATAGGATGTTTTTCATTTTATCCATCAAAAAATCTTGGTGCATTTGGAGATGCGGGAGCTATTGTTACTAATGATGAACAGATTGCGCAGGACTTTAGAGTATATAGAAACTATGGTAGCGAGAAGAGATACTATAACAAAGTAGTAGGTGCTAATTCAAGATTAGATGAATTACAGGCAGGATTATTAAGAGTAAGATTGACTCATATGGAAGAACTTACAAAAGAAAAACAGGCTATTGCAGAAAGATATACAAAGGAACTTAATAATCCTAAAATTAAGTTACCAACAATAAGAGAAAATGCTACAAGCGTATGGCATCAGTATGTAATTAACTGCGAAGATAGAGAAGCGTTAATTGAATATTTAGACAGCAAAGAAATTGGAACGATTATCCACTACCCAATTCCTCCACATTTATCAGAGGCATATCAGTACTTGGGACACAAAGAAGGAGATTATCCAATTACAGAAAAATATGCAAATACAGTATTGTCAATTCCTATGTATAATGGAATGACTGAGGAAGAACAGACAAGAGTTATTGAAGCCTTGAATGCATTTTAAGGTATTATGGAGGATATTTTAATGAACATACATGATTCGTATAAGATCATAGAATTTAAAGACTTAGGTGATGAGAGAGGAAATTTGGTTGTTGTAGAAGGTAATCAGGATATTCCTTTTGAAATTAAAAGAGTATTTTATATTTATGGTTCCGACAGCGAAGTTGTTAGAGGACAACATGCTAACAAAAGAACAGAATTCGTCTTGATTAATGTTAGTGGAACATCTAAGGTAAAAGTTGATAATGGCAAGGAGACAGAGGTTATTGAACTTAATCGTCCACGTATGGGATTATATTTACCAGCTAATATTTGGAAAGATATGTATGATTTTTCAGAGGATTCAGTGTTATTAGTGTTAGCTAGTGAGCATTATGATGGCAGTGAATATATTAGAGATTATAATGAGTATATAGAATATATTAAGACTTTAGGAGGCACTAATGAGTAAGTTGTCGATTATTGTACCAGTGTATTATAATGCTGATACTTTAATGCTTTTGTACGAAGATATGAAGGCAAAAATTTTAGATAAATTGGATTATGAAATCGTATTTGTAGATGACGGTTCAGAAGACGATTCTTGGAAAGTAATGAATGAGATTCGTGAGATGGATAGCAATGTTAAGCTTGTTAAGTTATCTAAGAATTATGGTGAACATTCAGCTGTATTAGCTGGACTAATGCACTGTACAGGTGATTGTGCAGTTGTAAAACAGGCTGATTTGGTAGAACCATCTGAGCTTATTTTGGAAATGAAAGAGAAATGGGATAACGGAACAAAGGTTGTTATCGCAGTAAGAGCTGATAGAGATGACAGATTTATTGACAAGTTATTTGCTAATTTATATTATGCCATAATCAGAAAATTTGTTATGTCATCAATGCCAAAGGGCGGTTTTGACTGCTATTTGTTAGATAGACAAGTTATTGAAGTTTTAAGAATGTTAGATGAGAAAAATTCGGCATTAACACTACAGGTTCTTTGGGTTGGATTTAAACGTGAATTAGTGTATTTCCATAGAGGAGCCAGAGAGATTGGTGAGTCAAAATGGACTTTATCCAAAAAGATTAAGTTAGTATTAGATTCTATGATGAGTTTTTCATATTTCCCAGTAAGATTTATGTCTGGTGTGGGAGTTACATTCTTTGGCGTGTCAGTTGTTTGGGCTATTGTGTTAATGTGTCAGAAATTGTTTACATCAGTAGATGTAGAAGGTTGGACATCGTTAATGTGCTTAGTACTATTTTCATCAGGATTAATAATGCTTATGCTTGGCATAATTGGTGAATATGTATGGAGAGCCTTGGATGCTTCAAGGAATAGACCACCATTTATCGTAGATGAAACAGTTGGTGAAGTTAGAAAAGATGATAAATAAGTAATAGATGAGGGACGCTCTAAAGGCGTCTTTTATCAAATGTGTTACTTTTGTTGTAGTTTTGGAAGAAAGGAATAGAATATGCTTTCAAAAATATGGAATTTAATTGAAAAAATTATTAGAGCAATAGTTAAATGCGGTTCGAAGGTTGGAATAAATGTATCCGATGAAAAGTTGGAAGGATTATTGCAATTTGCTAAGTTTGGAATGGTTGGTGCCTCTAATACTTTGATAACAATGGCAACATATACTGTTTTAGTAGCAGTTGGTGTCAATTATCAGATTGGTAATGCAGTAGGATATTTAGCAGGAGTTACAAATTCATTCTATTGGAATAACAAGTATGTGTTTAAGGTAGAAGAAGGCGAAAAACGCTCATGGTTTACAGCATATATTAAGTGTTTAATATCATATCTTGGTGGATATTTTGTATCTGTAGTTGTTTTATTTTTATGGGTAGATGTGTTGAATTTAAACGAATACATAGCACCTTTTATTAATTTAATTATAACAATTCCACTTAACTTTATTTTAAACAAAAAGTGGGCATTTAAAGATAAGAAAGAAGCAGCCTAAAGTATTGTAATTAAAATGATGTAGAATATATTTTTGTGCTGCAAGGTATAAAAAATGATTAAAAAAGTAGAATGGATAAGGTGAAAATTAGAATAGGATTTTCTACTGTGTTTCATATGGAAAATCTTAAGAAAAGGATAGCTTATATTTGATGAATATAAGGGAAAAATGCATGGAAAACGTAAATAGTAGAAGAAGTTTACTTGATATAATATTGGAAAACAAAAGAATATTTGTATTTGCATGTATGCTAATTACAATTTTATCAAGAACAGTTTTTCTTGATAAGTATCCTATGGGGTTATCACAGGACGAGGCTTTTTCGGCGTATGATGCTTGGTCATTAGCTAATTATGGAACGGATTGTTTTGGCTATCATTTTCCAGTGTATAACACTACATGGGGCAGTGGAATGAGCGTATTATATAGCTGGATGGCAATTCCTTTTATTAAGATATTAGGTCTTAATCTTTGGAGTGTGAGACTTCCAGAGGTTATTATGGGCGTTATTTCTGTATACGTTTTGTATAAATTAATGGAAGAAGTAGCTAATGAGCAAATTGCGCTGATAACATTATTTCTGTTTGCCATTAATCCATGGCATATTGTTTTGTCAAGATGGGGATTAGATTCAGCTCCAACACCAGCATTCGTCCTTATCGGAATGTATTTCTTTATTAAGGGACTGGAAAAAGAGAAATATTTGTTACTATCAGCTTTGTTTTACGGCTTATCGCTATATTGCTATGCATTTATATGGACTCTGTTACCGATAATGCTTTTACTACAGGTGATATATGGAATTATGTATAAAAAGCTTAGAATTTCTAAGTTTACCGTGTGTTCGGTTTTAATATTGGGAATTATGGCTTTGCCACTTGTGCTATTTTTAGCGGTTAACTTTGGTTTTATAGAGCCAATAAATACAAACTTTATTTCTATTCCTAAAATGTACTATTTTAGAAGTGGAGAACTTTCTAGTGGCGGATTTTTGGCTAAGTTATATATGTATTATTGCGTTTTGTTTTTGCAAAATGATAATAATATATGGAATCAGGTTCCTGGGTTTGGATTACATTATGAGTTTGCATTAGTGTTTGCCGGAGTAGGTCTTATATGTGTGTTATGGGACACATTTAATAACTTTAGAAAAAAAGTGTATAGTCCATACATTTTTATGTTAATACAGTTTGTAGTATTGTCATTTGCAGCAGTAATAATTGATAAATGTGATACTAACAAATTGAACTTGTTGCATATTCCAATGATTACATTTACTGCAATAGGAATATATAGATTGACAAGAGTTATTTCTGAAAAGTTCTTATATGTGGTAGTTGGTGTATATATTGTTGCATTTGCATGCTTTGAATATGTATATTTTACAGATTATCAGGAAGCAGTATCAGAGGAATTTAATGCAGGTGTTATTGAAGCAACAGAATATGCAATGACATTAACTGAAGACACAATATGTGTTACAGATAAGATATACCACTCCCAGTTAATGTATGCGTCCAAGATTCCAACACCAGAGTATGTTGACAGCGTTGTATACTCTAACTATTCAGAGATTTGGTTAGAAGCAGAGAGTTTTGGACAGTTTAAGTTTATGAAAAAGGATATTCCACCAGATACAACTTTGGCAGATGTGTATATTTGGCAGATAGAAGATGCAGATATATTCAAAGATGCAGGGTTTATGGTTGAAGAATTTGATAATTTTATAGTGGCATTTAAATAAAATATCAGATATAAGATTAAAAAATTTTAAAATAGAAATATTGGTGATGAAAAATGAAAAACTTTTTGAAATTTGTAGGTTTTGAAGCGTTGACTTTTATAGTAGCGTGGATAATAGAAATAGCATTAACACATTTAGGTTTATTTGACTTTATCGAAATATATTTTTATAAAAGCATAGTTATATTAGTGGTTTCTGCAGTAATTGTAATAATGGCTGAAGTTCTAACTAAGAAATTCTTGAAGAAAGCTTTTTTTGATTTTAAAGATATATTTATTTCATTTTTATTAATTATGTGTATTAATACTGTAGTGCTTTCCTTTGCGGTAGTGTCGTTAGACAGATCATTATCTGTATTTATTTTATCTTATATGAACGAGAGTGAAGATGGATTCTCGGAAGAAGAAATAGAAGAAGTATTCCAAGATGTATTTGTTGAACAATATGGAATGTTAGATAGAAGATTTTGGGAACAGCTAGAATCGGGTAATATTGTTCAAGAAAACGGCAAGTATAAATTAACATCAAGAGGCGAGTTCTTTGTTGATATGTTCAAGTTAGTAGGTAACATATATGATGTGGATGATAGGTTTATTAATCCGACAGTTGAATAAGATAAAATAGATTGGAAACTTGTGAAAACGGGTTTCCTTTTTCCTTGAGTGCGATAAAATAAAATACACAATAAATAATCCCAGTGCAGAAATAGCACTGGGATTATTTTTAAATTCATAGGAGATAGCTTGATGAATTAACGTAATAAAGTATTAAGTAATCCTATGATATAAAAAGCACTCCGTGCAATATGCGCAGCTCGCGAAAGAGAAGGTTGCCATAAAGGCACCGATCGCGCGCGAAGAGTTTGCAAGCAAACTCTTTATTCTATTATTTTGTAATTATGCTATAGCCTACATCACCATATGTTGCCTGATAAACTATTTTGCAATTATCAAGTACATTATTGGAAGACAGGGCGTTATAATAGTCTGTTCTAATGAATAGTACAGGATTTGTACTTGAATCTTTTAGAAAACCATCAAGTCCGGTATCCATACATTTATAATCACCGGATAATTCAGCAAGTAACATATTATCCTGAGTCCAATATTCTATAGAACTACCATCTTCGCCAAGACTATAAGTATAGGCGTTAGCACCTGTGTACTCATTATATCTAGAGGAACCTTCAACAATAAAGTTTTGGTAATCAGCGCTATATTGATTAGCTATAATTGAATAGCAATTATGTAAGTAATGGATTGTAATAATAACGGTTACAATAGTTATTACCCATCTGGTCTTATATAATAATCTGTCTGATTTCATAAATCTGGCGATAAATATACCGGCAACAATGCTGATAGGAATAATGCTAGGGTATGCATACCAGATTAACTTAGTTTTTACTAATGAAAATGCAACAAAAGGAACAAAGAACCATAGACCAAATGCCAGCATATTATCAAAAGATTTACTAGTTTTAGAAAAATACTTATCAAAGAAAATACATCCGGCAAAGCATATGATTAATATTGGAAAATATATATAATTTCCTCTAAAAATGTAATCAAAGTAAAAGTTAGTTGGATAATCGTGACCTTCTATGGCATTACCGGTTCTGTTAAGCAAATCTTGTGCTACCATTTCTGTGAAGAAATCAGTTCCATCCTGAGTAAATCTAAATATAGCCCAAAGAGCTATAGGAAGTGCAAAGGACAAAATGAAAAGTATCCACTCCTTTGGTTTGATTTCTTTGATTATTCCTGTAAACAAAAGAAATAATCCGCCGATTACTACAATCATTCCGCTATGCCAGCTTTTTGTAAGAAAAGCAAGTGCAAACATTAAACCACATATGTATAAGAATTTGTGATTATTTTTTATACAAAGCATTGCAAGAATGGCAAAACTGAAAAACATTACATATAAAGCATCTGCATCCCCGGTACGAGTCATATGAGCTGTATATGATAAAGCATTGGCAGCCAAAAAAGCGGTGGCTGTTAAGGATTCTAATTTACCGTAACGTTTAACAAATAATCCGGCGACAATAACAGTTAATAAATAAGCAAATGCACTATAAAATCTTAATCCGAATACATTATATCCGAAGATTTTGTAGCCTAACATAATGCACCAATAACTTACAGGTGGTTTTAGATTCCAATAGTCATTTTCGTAACCATAAGTATTTACTAAAAAATTCTTTTCCTGCATCATCTCATATGCATTAATACCATGTCTTGCCTCGTCGAAAGAATTAACATATCCAACATCTAGGTGGTAAAAACAAAGGAATGCAGTGATTCCAATTAGAATTACAAATAATGGTATATATAATTTTTCAATTAAATTAAGGAACTTAACGAAAATACTTGCTTGTGTATCAGTTAAATGCTCTTTTCTAAATGATTCTAGTGTCATGGTCTACCTCCTGGTATTTAGTAAGGGTTTCGTATATTTTATCTATAATTTCGCTATCTTGATTTTGATCAAATTTTCTGGCAAAAAGATAATCCGAATTCATTAATTCATCAAAGTCGGAAATTCTATAAGTGTAAGGATTACCGCGAGTCCAATCAATAGAACGCATACATCCATGATAGTCATCATCAAAATTGGTATTATATAATCTGTCTTTAAAGTAACTGTTGTAGCAAATAGTCTGCATTAACATTTCATCAGGTGCAAATGTGTATTTAATGGCAGGGAGAATATCATCATAATATTTCAGGGTAAAGTTTGCTAATTCGTCAGTAACACTACACCAGTTTGAGCCATAACATAAAGTATTTCTATATTTCTTTAATCGGTCAACTCTAAGAAGTTTTTGGATGAATATAGAAATGTTTTCGCAAATAGTACCGATGAATACTCTTTTAAAAAAGGTATTACTTCTAATGTATTTTTTGAAGTAATGATAATATTTGTAACGGGAATAAATATTATCGGATATTGGTGGCTTACTTACAAACTGAACAAATTCCTTGCCGGCATTCTTTTCAAAAAATTTATGGATTTCATTCTGAGTTTTTAATGGCAAGCAGGCTCCAGAAATGTAATGATAGTAATCATAATGTTTAGGAGTTGCAGCTTTGAAAAATTCCAGCATGACCAGAGCTAATCCATCAGTTCCCCATTCTGTATCTAAACGATTAAGGATATAAATATTTGATTTTTTAGGAACGGATTTGATATGTTCAAAATCACAATCTTTAACATTAATATTAACGTGTATATATATATCGTTTCGCTCATCATCAATGAGAGTAATGAGTTTGTCTAA
Organism: uncultured Lachnospiraceae bacterium; assembly: GCA_964405075.1. Lineage (GTDB taxonomy): Bacteria > Bacillota > Clostridia > Lachnospirales > Lachnospiraceae > CAYOMP01. Next base: position 25,362 of record CAYOMP010000007.1, on the reverse strand, counting down.
CTGCTCCCAATTGTTGAAGGCTACGATTGCATATGCGTGTTTCATAAAGTCTCCTTTTTGTGTAAATTTAAGAATAACTTAAATAAAAATACTTTATACAATTAATAATAGGTAACTGTTCAGAGCCAAGCAAATTTATCAAAAAAGAGCGATTAATGCTTGCATTCAAGAGCACTTTTTTGTATAAATCTATTTGGCGGATACGCCACACCGAGGAAACACTCAGTGTTTTCGAGGTTGACTCTGAACAGTTAAAAAATATATGTTTTTGCATCTGCTTGATTATAGCATAGTTTTTAGGCGTTGAAAAGTTTATCAAATCTATGTTGACGACAATAGGGCTTGAAAAGTAATGCATATTACAAAAAATACAGGGAGAAAGTTAAGAAAACATCATTTTTATAGTGAAAAAAGATACATTTTAGTTGCAAAAAAACAAAATCAATTCTATAATTTTATTAGTTTTGCTATACAGTTAATATAGTAAAGTAATAAAGAAACTGTAGCAGTGCGATTAACTCCTTGGATTTAAGTAATATTTTTGTTACGAATTGATTTAAGGTAGAATTGATAGAGTATTCTACTGAGAAGGGGTAAGTGCTTGGCAAAACCGTCTTTGTGTTTTAACATATGACTATAAAATAATGTAAACGCGCGCAAGATTTCGTTTGGCGTTAATTTAAAAGATTAGATATTGTTTTAAAGGAGATCGAAATGAAGAAATTATTAGTTACAGGATGTAATGGTCAGTTAGGTAGAGCAGTAAACAAACAGTTTGAAGGAACAGAATATGAATTAGTAAACACAGATGTTGCTGATTTAGATATTACAAATATAGACGATGTTTTAAACTTAGTAGAAGAAGTAAAACCATATGCAATCATTAACTGTGCGGCTCATACAGGAGTAGATGCCTGCGAAACAGACATTGATAATGCATATAAAATTAATGCAATTGGACCTAGAAACTTAAGTATTGCAGCTACAAAGGTGGGTGCAAAGATGGTTCATATTTCTACAGATTATGTATTTGAAGGAAATGCAACAGAACCTTATACAGAATTTTCGCCAGTTAATCCACAGGGAATGTATGGTAGAACTAAGCTTGCAGGAGAAGAATTTGTTAAACAGTTCGCAGATAAATTCTTCATTATCAGAACTGCCTGGTTATACGGAGATGGTAAGAATTTTGTTAAAACAATGCTTAGATTATCAGAAACTAATGATAAAGTAAGAGTAGTAGGAGATCAGGTTGGTTCTCCAACCAGCACTAAAGAATTGGCAAAAGCTATCGCAGTATTACTTCCAACAGATAATTATGGATTATTCCATGGTACATGTGAAGGAAAATGTAGTTGGGCTGATTTTACAAAAGAAATCTTTAGATTAGCCGGAAAAACTACAGAAGTAGAGGCTATTACAACAGCGGAATATCCAACACCAGCTGTTAGACCGGCATATTCTGTGTTAGAAAACTGGATGTTTAAGAATACAACAGACTTTATGTTTGCTGACTGGAAAGATGCAATAGCAGAATATATTGATGAATTAAAAGAAGTTTAATAATAACCAGAATACAATAATATTAAATTGAGTGGTTTGAAAACTTAAGAGTCTTGAAATACAAGAAAGATTAAAAGAAAATAGGTAAAATTATGATAAAAACAATTGGATTTACAATAAGTTATTTTATCGTAGCATTTATAATAGGAAATATAGTAAAAAGGTCTTTGGGTGAAAAAAACAAAGACCTTTTTGGAATGTGTATTTACGGTGTACTGTTACAGTTTTTTATATTTGAGGTTGTGGTATGTGCGATGGCATATATGGGGAAAAGTTTAACAGAGATTACCAGAATATATTTGCTTCTAATTGGAATTGTGAGTGGAGTAGGACTTATTGTAGGAATATTTAATTACAGGGCAAGGAAATTAGAGTCAAAATCCGGTAATACAAAAGAAACTCAGAATGTAAAAAACACTGCACAGAAGGGAAATGCAAGCGAAGCAATAAATGAAAATGTAGTTGAAATGAATACAACTGAAAATGATATTTCAAAAAGAATTGTGAAAAAGAACAATATAACAACAATGGTAATTAATTTGGTAATTATATTATTAATAGCCATTCAGATATATTTATCAACAAAATATGTATTCTTGCATGAGGAAGATGCATTTTACACAGGAAGTACCACTACTTCCTTGGCAACAGACAGCGTTTTGCGGTATTCTCCATATACAGGCGAAGCCATATCTGTAAGTAATCATAAAGCGGATTTGGTGGCTTCATTACCATATTATTTTGCGGTTATAGCGAAGATACTTAATGTAACAGGTGCTTATACTAATCACATAGTGGTTCCTTGTATTTTTATTATTTTTGGCTATATGTTGTATTACAAAATTGGGGACATGCTGTTTGCTGATGGTCAAAAGACTAAGCAAATAAGAAATAAACAATTGTTTATGTTTTTGATGGTAGTCTATAATTTCTTTATGGGTAAAACCTATACGGTGGGATATGAAGGATTAGCCACTTGTATTTGGCATGGCGGAAGTTTTTTATATGCAATAGGTGTTCCTGTGCTGTTATACGCATTGGGAAAGGTCTTTTTTGAAAAAAATAAGAGAGCTATAACATTAATAGCCTTGGCTGGTACTATGTGTATTATGACTATGAAAAATACAGGAATAGTTGTAGCTGTACTTGTGACTATGGTTGCTATAATTTCACGAATACTTGTAAGCGTAATTGGTACTATACAAAGAGGAAAAAAATATGATAAATAATCTGTTTGAAATATTAGAAATAGCCATTACTTTCGACAGAATGTTATTATGTTTAATGATGTTGCTGGCAGTAATTTTTCTAAAGAATAGTAAAAGAATAAATTGCATAGGGTTATTTTCGGGAATTGGAATAATAATTATTTTGTTGCTTGGAATATTAGGTTTAATGACTTATCTATTTGGAGAGAATAGTATTCATAGAGGATTTATTATAGTACCAGTAGGGATATTATCCATAAGTGTTATGACGAGATTAATATCAAGAATAGAAGATAAAAAGCAAAAGATTTTAGTTATTATTATTGCGGTGATAATATTAGCGACTTCAGGTGATTTCATTTTTAAAGAAGCAAACGTTTATGAAGCATCGAATAAAGATAATGTATATGACACAGCAGTTGAGATTGCTGATATTGTAACTTCTAAGAAAGAAAATCCTTATATTGCTATTTCAAATTTACAAGGAGTATTTATTAGACAATATAATGCTAATATTAGATTAGTAGGTGTAAATGTTGATATGTCAAAATGGTATGAAGACGATATTATTGAAAACGTTAATTATGTGAAAAATGAAATTATTCAACTAATACAACAAAATAATCCGGATATGGATACTTTATTATCAGATGCTAAGAAGTTAGATTGCGATTACGTTATTTGTCTGGATAGCCAGTTAGGTGAATTTGACTATGAATCAGCAGGATTTACCTGTGATAATGTTGTTGATGGTTTTTATGTGTTAGAGAATCAAAGATAATACGAGAGGAAAAGATTGGAATGCAAGAAGTTGGAAAATTAGTCATTTTCAATGGATTTATACCTTTGTTAATGGGTTATTTATTGACATTCTTTTGTAAATTTAAAAATAAAGATTCGATATTGCTTAATTATGTAGTAGGTTTCTTTGCTATGCTTGCAATATTTGAACCGATAGCATTGGTATTGATTTTTATGAAAAAAGGATTGAGCACGTTAACTATGCTCATGACGATAATATGGGTTGTTTTGGCAGTATTTTCAGTGATATTTAATAGAAAAAGAATTTTATCAGGAATTGTTGATTTAAAGAATATAAGAAAAAATATATCACCAATGATGTTAGTTGCAATTGGTTTGATTATAATGCAGATATATGTATATGCAGAATATACTCATACAGATGATGATGATGCATTTTTTGTAGCAACAGCCACGACAGCTATACAGACTAACAAAATGTATAGAGTTAGTCCTTACACAGGTTTTAATTACCAGAAAACACCTACAAGGTATATTATGTCGCCATTTCCAATGTATTATGCTTCAATGTCAGAGATTACAGGAATAAACGCTACAGTGTATGCACACTTATATTTACCAATAATTATGTTGCTATTGGTGTATGGCATTTACTACTTGTGGAGTGAAGAGCTTTTTGATAAAGAAAGAAAAGATAGTCGATGGATATTCTTAACTATGGTGTCAGTGCTTAATATATTTGGTGGGTATTCAATTTATTCTGCACAGAGTTTTACCATATTAAGATTGTGGCAAGGTAAGTCGGTATTGGCAGCAGCTATTATTCCATTTATTTTGTATTTAGGATATAGAATAACTAAGGAAAGTTGGGATTTTGGTAAGTTTGTAATACTCACAGCATTTACATGTTCTGCGTGTTTAGTGTCTTCTATGGGAATCTTTCTTGCACCAATATCTGTTGGTATGTGGGCATTGGTTGATTTAATAAAAGAGAAAAGTATAAAAAGAATTCCAGGATATGTATTAAGCTTAATTCCATGTATCATATGTGGACTAATTTATATTGGGATAAAATAGCGGAGGCGTGCAATGGTAGAACAGGGAATTGCAATAATAAAAGAAGCATATGGAAACTATTATGGAATTGGAATGTTTCAGGTATTAATGCTAATTATGATAAGTATTACATTAGTTAAATATCCAAAAAAAGAAAATAGACATTTATTATTCTATGCCCTGGGAATGGGGGTGTTGATATGCATTCCAATAGTTGCCTATGTAGTATCAAAATATTTCATAGGGGATGAAGTATATTGGAGAATGTTTTGGCTAATACCGGAAGTCCTTTTAATTGCCTTTGGAGCTACTAAGCTGAGCGAAGAACTAAAAGGTGTTAAAAAGGGTATATTTTTAATATGTACAATTGGCATAATAGTGTTAAGTGGGAAGAATTTGTATACGGAAGAGAATTTTGTAAAATCAACTAATGATTACAAGATACCGCAAGAGGTAATAGAAGTCTGCGATATGATGTATGAAGGAGAGCGTATCAAAATAGTTGTTCCAGAAAGTATAATTTCTTACGTCAGACAGTATAACCCAGATATTAAA
>CAYOMP010000007.1:5592-20208 GCA_964405075.1 uncultured Lachnospiraceae bacterium | reverse complement strand
AGGAAAAGTCAAAGGGGAAAAAATATGAATTTATGCTTCAGCTTAATAGCGACGAACCAGATGTAGAGCATGTAGCAACATATGCTGCTAAGAAGAAGTGTAAATATGTAGTGTTTGGTAAGAACTCTCTAGGAACAGAAAAAATGCTGGATTACGAATACTCTTTGTTTGGAGAGACAGAGAATTATTATGTTTATGTAAAAAAATGATTCTAATATAATAAAGGTATTATCTAAAAAGAGAGCAAGGGTTCTGATGATAGAGAGTATTTTCGGTGGAATATTGCCTAAATTTGCATTTTAAAATAAGTTATGATAGAATAAAAAATTAGAAATTTGGAGAAATATATGATTGTAAAGCAATATATAAAAATGTTAGTCCAAAATTTTATATTACCAATAGTATATACAATATGTAGAGTGCGAAAAGTAAATAAAAACCTAGTTGTATTTGCTGATGCACATCATGATGATTTACCAGAGAGTATGAAAATATTGTATGAAGAGCTTTTGAAAACGAATCTAGAGGTTATAACATACATATGTAATTATTCGAAAATGTCATTTGTAGGTATAGCTATTAATATGATTAAGTTCATGAGTATATATGCTGGAGCGGGTTGTGTTGTTATATGTGACAATTATTTGCCGGTAGCAGCATGTAATAAGAGAAAAGAGACAAAGGTTATTCAACTATGGCATGCTTGTGGTGCTTTCAAAAAGTTTGGATATGACTCGAGTGGAGATATTCCAGATTTTTATAAGGGAAATGTTTTTAAAAACTATGATGTGGTTACAGTAAGCGCAGAATATTGTATAGATATATATTCAAGGTGTATGAAACTGCCCAAAAGTACATTTAAAGCAATAGGGGTTTCTAGAACTGACAAATATTTTGATAAAGAATATGTTTTAGAGTGTAGAAGAAAGTTCTATGAGAAGTGTCCTAATGCAAAAGGAAAGAAAGTCGTTTTATGGGCACCAACTTTTAGAGGTAATGCATCAAATCCATATATAATAGGTGAAGATGCAATTGATAAATTAGACGAGATGTTTTCAGATGAAATATTTTTGGTTAAAAAAATGCATCCGCACTTAGAGAATAAAGGCTACAATTCTAGTATTGAGATGTCTACAGATGATTTGCTAGCCGTTGCGGATATACTAATTACAGATTATTCGTCAGTAATATTTGAGTATAGTATTTTTAAAAGACCTATAATTTTTTTTGTACCAGACTTTGAAAAGTACTCTAAAGAAAGAGGAATGTATTTTACAGAAAAGGATTATCCGGGTCCAATTATTAGTGACCAAGTAAAATTATATGAAATTGTAGCAGGTACTATAAGTAAAACAACGAGTATTGAAACGGAGATGTTTTACAAAAAGCATATGGAAATGTGTGATGGAAATGCTACAAACAGAGTTGTGAGAATTATAAAAGGTTAGATTACAGGAGGAAAAATAATGAAAAATAATATCTATGGTGTTGTGCTGGCTGGTGGTAAAGGAACTAGAATGGGAAATGTTGAAAAACCTAAACAGTTTATGAATATTGGACAAAAACCAATTATTATTCATACAATCGAAAAATTTATAATGAATGATAAAATAGATAAGATAATAGTTTTATCACCTAAACAGTGGATTAAACATACGCAAGATTTAATTCGAAAATATATTTTAAACAATGAAAATGTAATTGTAATTGAAGGTGGAACTACACGAAATGAAACAATAATGAATGCTATATCATATATAGAAGAAAATTTTGGATTAGATGAGGAAACTATTATTGTAACACATGATTCAGTGCGTCCTTTTGTAACACATAGAATTATTATGGAAAATATAGAAAGTGTAAAAAAATACGGTGCTTGCGATACTGTTATTGCAGCAACTGATACAATAGTACAAAGCTTAGATAATTCGAAAATAACAGATATTCCAGATAGAACTAAAATGTATCAAGGACAAACACCTCAAAGTTTTAGAGCAAAGAAACTGAGAGATTTATATAATAATTTGACAGAAGAAGAAAAAACAATACTTACTGATGCGTGTAAAATACTAGTACTAAAAGGGGAAGAAGTGCATTTGGTTGAAGGAGAGGTATTTAATATTAAGATTACATACCCATATGATATAAAAGTTGCTGAGTCACTTTTAGGAGGAGTATAGGATGTTAAATACAGTATATCAATTGAAGCGAGCACGACAGTTTGAAATAGTATTTAAAGATATAAGTATAGATCAGGAGCAGGTTATTGTAAGACCTACACATTTGTCTATATGTAATGCGGATCAGAGATATTATCAGGGACTTAGACCGGAAGAGATTTTGGCGCAAAAGTTACCAATGGCATTAATTCATGAAGGCATTGGAACCGTCGTGTATGATCCTACGGGAACATATGAAGTTGGAACTGATGTAGTGATGATACCGAATCTTCCTTGTGAGGAAGACGAGGTGATTGCTGAAAACTATTTGCGAAGCAGCAAATTTAGAGCTAGTGGAATTGATGGTTTTCTACAAGAATATGTTCAGACAAAAGTAGATAGAATTGTTCCATTGCCAAAAGGAATAAATAAGACTGTAGCTGCATTTTCGGAAATTGTAAGTGTTAGTTATCATGCAATTGAAAGATTCTTTGGAGTTTGTCATAATAGAAGAGACGCCATAGCAGTTTGGGGTGATGGCAATTTAGGTTACATTACTTCATTATTATTAAAAACAATGCATCCGGAAATCAAAATATATGTTATGGGAGTAAATGAAAATAAATTAAACGACTTTACATTTGCCGATCAAACATATCATATAAATGAGATACCAAGTGATATACAGATAGACCATGCATTTGAATGTGTGGGCGGAAATGGTGCACATAGGGCTATTAATCAGATTATTGATTATATAAAACCAGAAGGAACAATTGGAATTTTGGGAGTAACAGAAGATCTAGCTCCGATTAATACAAGAATGATTTTGGAAAAAGGTTTAAGGGTTATTGGGAGCAGTAGAAGTGGCAGAAAAGATTTTGAAGGCTTAATGGAATTATACGAGAAAAATCCAGAAGTTTTATCATATTTAGAAAATATAGTAGGTACAGAAATTGTAGTGCGTGATTTAAAGGATATAGTAACAGCATTTGAAACAGATATACACAAAATGCTAGGAAAAACAGTTATGATATGGGAAGAATAATGCTTAAGAATATAATTAAAAAAATCATTTTTAAAATAGTATTTGCCGGGTATTATAAATTTAATTCAGTATCTCGTATTAGAAGCGATAAAGTAGTATTTGTGGAAATGAGAATTTTACATTTGTCGGATAATTTTAAACTTTTAGATAAGGAATTAAAGAAAAAAGGTTATAAAATAGAGTACGTTTATTTAAAAAATGGAAAAACCTCATTTGTAAATTATATTGTAAATTGTTTTAAATTAATAAAAGCAATATCAAATGCTAAATTTGTTTTTCTAAATGAAGGTAGTAATGTTATTAGTGCACTAAAGATTCGAAAAGGTACAAAAATAATTCAGACATGGCATGCATGTGGAGCCTTTAAAAAATTTGGATATGCTTTAGAAAAGAAACCAACAGAGGATTTTTATAAAAATTATTCCTTGGTTACGGTAAGTAGTGATGATATGGTTGATATCTATGAAAAAACTATGAATATTTCCTCAAAGGATAATATAGTAAGAGCTATGGGTGTCAGTCGCACGGATGTGTTTTTTGACTCTGAATTTAGAAAAAATGCAAATATAGAGTTTAAAGAGAAATATGGCATATCAACTGATAAGAAAATTATTTTATATGCTCCTACTTTTAGAGGAAATGCGGGAAAGGCGTACTGTAAGAATGTGTTAGATATAGACAAGATGTATGAAAAACTAAAAGACGAATACATTTTGCTTGTTAAATACCACCCTGCGTTAAACAATAAGTTAACAATTGAAGAAAAATATCGAGATTTTGTATATGACATAAGTGATTGTAATAGTATAGACAGTGCATTATGTATGTCAGATGTTTGCATTACTGATTATTCTTCTGTGGTGTTTGAATTTTCACTATTGGAACGCCCGATGATTTTTTTTGCGTATGATTTAGATGAATATGTAGATGATAGAGGCTTTTTTGAAAAATACGAAGATTTTGTTCCAGGACCTATAGTAAAAACAACAGAAGAACTTATTAAAGAATTACAAAATAATAAATTTGATATAAATCAGATTAAAAAATTCAAGAATAAATATATGGGTAGTTGTGATGGAAGGGCCACTGAGCGTATTCTGAAATACATGGAAAGTTGAGGAAAAAATGAGTAGATTTGTTAATGATATAAAAAAATATTGGAATTATTCAATATATGCAGCTCGTTCTGAATTAAAGACAGAGGTTGCTAATTCGTATTTGAACTGGATATGGTGGGTATTGGAACCTATTTGCCTTGCTATTATCTATACATTCATTTTTGGATATGTATATAATTCAAAAGAAAAATTTTTCCCTGTGTTTGTTTTTACAGGACTTACAGTATGGGATTTTTTTGCTAGAAGTCTGAAACAAAGTGTAAAGTTAGTTCAAAGAAATAGAGCAATAGTATCTAAGGTATATATACCTAAGATTATGTTAATTAATTCCAAGATGTTTGTTAATGGATTTAAAATGCTGGTATCGTGGGGGATAATTCTTGGAATGATGATTATTTGGAGAGTTCCGATTTCAATTAATATCCTATACATAATACCAATGTTATTGCTTTTGTGGATTTTTACGTTTTCGTGTATGTGCTTTTTTATGCACTTTGGAGTATTTGTAGAAGATTTACTAAATGTAACAGATATTGTATTGAAATTAGCTTTTTATATGACTGGTATATTTTATTCAATTGAACGTAGAATAGGACCTAAGTTTCCAGAATTGGCAACATTTTTACAGAATTATAACCCGATGGCTTTTATTCTTACATCTATTAGAAATGCTCTTATTTATTGTGAAGCTCCTAATATGATTGTTTGGGGAATATGGTTTGCCATTGCAGTATTAATGGCAGTAGTAGGAGTTAAATTGATATATAAGAATGAAAACAATTATGTGAAGGTGATTTAATGAGTAATAAAAAGAATATCGCTATAACAGTAGACAATATCAGCATTAGATATAGAACTGGAAAATATGGTTCTATTAAACAGAGATTGTTGAAAAAGAATAAAAAAAGAAAACTTGTAGAAGCAGTAAAAAATCTTTCTTTTGAATTGGAAGAAGGAGAGATATTGGGAATTATCGGAAAGAATGGTAGTGGCAAATCCACTATGTTACGTTCTTTGGCTGGTATATTTTCACCAGATGAAGGTAGTATAGATTTACATGGAAAATCTGTCTCTTTACTATCCATTGGAGTAGGATTTCAAAAGAAATTATCTGGTAGAGAAAACATTATGTTAACTGGTTTGTTATTAGGTCTTACAGAGAAACAAGTCTTGGAGAAAATGGACGATATAATTGAGTTCTCTGGTTTAGGAGATTTTATTGATATGCCGGTAAAATCATATTCTAGTGGTATGTATTCCAAATTAGCATTTTCAATTACAGCTATAATAGAAACAGATATAATGCTGGTAGATGAAGTTTTAAGTGTTGGTGATCAGAAATTCAAGCATAAGAGTATGGAAAAAATGCAATCACTGATACAAGATAATAATAGAACAGTTGTAATAGTTTCACATAGCATACCTACGTTGAGAAAATTATGTACTAAGATGATGTGGATGCATGAAGGTAAGCTTGTAATGATGGGTGATGTTGAGGAAGTACTGGATAAGTATGAAGAATTTATGGAAAGTGCGGAGGGATAGAAATGTCGCTAAAGAAATTTTTGAGTAAGTCAAAAAATCGCTTATATAAAATTATCACTTTAAGAATTATATTTCCGAGAGTATATAAGAAATATTCAAAGCAACCTATTGATGAACGGAAGGTTGTATTTATTGAAGTACGTTTGCCAGAAATGACAAATAGTTTCAAGGTGTTGTATGATAAGTTGATGCAAGAATATGATTATGATGTACATACTCACTTTTTAAGAAATACATTCGTAGGAAAAATTGAGTATATGAAGCGTTGTAACGATATGCTTAAGGATATAGCTACAGCTAAATATGTATTTGTAAACGAAGCATCAAATGTAGTAAGCTGCATTAAACCAAGAAAAGAGACAGTGATTACTCAGTTATGGCATGCATGTGGGGCATTTAAACGCTTTGGATTTGGAACAGCCGAATTGAAATTTGGTGAAACTCGAAAAGAAATGCTTAAATATCCATATTACAGAAACTATACTTATCTTACATTAAGTAGTCCGGAAATTGTATGGGCATACGAAGAATCTATGAATTTAAAAGGAACAAATACGCAGATAGTTCCTATTGGTACTAGTAGAACAGACGTGTTCTTTGATGATGAATTTATAAAGAAAGCATATGATAAATTACGTACATTAATGCCAAACAGCGAAGGTAAAAAGGTTATATTATATGCACCAACATTTAGAGGTCGTGTTGCTAATGGTAAGACACCACCAATGTTAAGAGAAGATTTATTTAAGAAGGAATTAGGAGATGAATATGTTTTATTAGTTAAACATCATCCATTGGTAAGACGTCCACCGGAAATAGCAGAAACCTGTAAGGATTTTGCACAGGATTTTTCAGATGCTATGAGTATTGAAGAACTGTTATGTGTAAGTGATATTTGTATTTCGGATTATTCTTCTCTAGTGTTTGAATTTTCATTGTTTGAAAAACCAATGATATTCTATTCATTTGATTTAGATGACTATTTTGACTGGAGAGGCTTCTATTACGATTATTATGAATTAGCACCTGGACCTATATTATCAACTAACTTAGAAATGATAGATTATATCAAGCATATTGATGAAAGATTTGACAAACAAAAGGTAATAGATTTTAAGAATAAATTTATGTCATCGTGTGATGGTAAAGTTACAGAGAGACTTATTGATTTGGTATTTAATGAATCTAAAGATAAATATCGCCTGGAACAGCCAAACCAAGGTTCATTCTGGCATTTGCCAAATGCTACAACAATGTATAGAGAAAAACTGAAAGGCATCAAAGAATTAAAAGAAATGTCTGATAAGTTACCTAAGCAGTATAGCAGACTTGTTAAAAATACTAGAGTAAAAGACAAGAAAGTAGTATTATATGGCAAGCAAAAGGAACAATTTTTAATGATTAAAAATGCATTAAAAGAATTAGGTGCAGAAATCGTTGAATTATATGGTAATAAGAATGACAATGATGAAATTTTAAAACAGATTGTAGATGCTAAATACATTGTTTTATACGAAGAAATGGATATAATCAATGTATTGGAAATTAGAGAAGAGACTACAGTTGTACAGATGTGGAATAGAGAGTTACCATTAAAAAAATTTGGATATTCATCGTTAGCTGTAAAAGAAGGTTATACCAAAGAATATTTGAAAGTAGCACCATTGCATAGGAATTACAAAATTGTGCCGGTAGCTTCTGATAAAGTAGCTAAGATATACCAGGATGCATTTAATATCAGTGATACATCAGTATTTAAAAATATTGGTAACGGTTCAGTAGACATCTTGTTTGATAAAAAATTTAAAGAAAAAGCATATAAGAAATTGGAAAAACTATTCCCTAAGATTAAGGATAAGAAGATAATAGTATACCTACCAGAGAATAGGTTAACTGTATACAGACCTAGAAAACCATTAATGATAGATTATTCAAGTTTCCATGAGTATCTTAAGGATGAATATGTAATTATATATGATTATGTATTTGATAAAGAAAGTAATATGTCAAATGAATTAGAAGGATACATGCACTTTATGTACAATGCCCATGGAAAAATGACTGTTAATGAGTTAATGTCAATTGCCGATGTGTTAATAACAGATTATAGAACAGAAACATATACATTTGCAGCATTGCGTAAACCTATATTTATGTATGCGCCAGACAGAGATTACTACTATGGAGACCGAGAAACATACTATAAATATGATGAAATGGTTCCTGGAATGATATTGGATAATGAAGAAATTATTGAAATATTAAATAATGAAAAGGAATATGATTATAGTACGTTAGATAATTTTGTGAATACTTATTTAGGTGAGTGTGACGGAAAAGCAACGAAGAGATTAGCAGAACTTATGATGAAATAATAGGTTAGAAATAAAAATATACAAAAGAGGTGAGTTAGTCAGACTCACCTCTTTTGTATATTTTATAGAAGAAAGTAAATGTTATTCGGGTTAATATGCATATGGCTATAAAAAGTTGTTATATTAATTTTTGGACTATATTTTTTTTGCAAGCAGTGTTTGTATGTTCTTTTATAAAGTTTTTGTGAATATCATTGATGTTACAGTCTGTTAAAAATGATTTTATTTGTTCAAAATTTTTGACTTCTAAATCTGAGTATTTTTCACGAATATATTTTAAAAAGTGGCTCTTTGAATTACCTTGCAAAATAAAGAAAGGTCGTTCAGAAGCAGCATAATATACTATATTACATGAATTGTCAGAAATGAGCATGTCTGCGGCAGCTAATAACAAATACGAAGTAATATCGGATTCAGTCAAAATTAGCATTTTATTTGTAGAAAAATTAGGTAATGTGTTGGCATATTCCTTCAAAAAACCTGATCTGGTAACAAGAATCCAGTCATTAGGCAGATTGTTTAAAAGAGTAGTTGCAAACTGGAAATTATCAAGTTCAGGAGTGAGCAAGTTCATATATAAGTATAATATTTTCTTGCCGGCTAATTGAGGGTATAATTTTTCCAAATCACTTCTATTTTTTGCGATAAAATCACTATTATGCATATCCATAGTAGCAGGTAGCCCAATATTATGGGATATTAAACCAAAACGGCTGAAATTCTTTTTGTGAGCTCTGGTAAAAGCTGGACCATATGTGCATATTTGTGTAAAACCACGTTGGCTTTTATTTTTTTTCTTAGTAGGTTCATCTAACATATATTGAAATATGTAATCATAAGGTTCCCAAATCATAAAACGTTTAAAACTTTTGAATGTTTTATAAGGAACAGTAAGAGAAGCATCACTGCATAAAAAAGTTGACTTTTGGGAACACAGGGAAATCAATTCCTTTTTCAAATTATTAGATGAATCTTGTTTTTTATAGTAAAAAGTAAAGGAGATATCATCAAGTAATTTTAGTAAATCCAGACGAATCTGATGTTCATTATATGTCATACCATTTCCTTTAGTATTAATAAAAGAATATGATTTATTTTTCATATGTTGCGTCCTCCTTATTGGATATATTGCTGGATAAATATGTATCAGACGAGTCTGATTTTATACAAAGCCCTTGTGTAAATGCCTTTGCTTTAAAGTCTTCAAATGTTTTTCTATAAATTGCCTTAACGTATTTAGAAGAGAATAAAGTGGTATATATGTTTTCGTTAGAAATCGATTCATCTTCATGTGAATGGATTACTGAAGTAACATAATCTTGGAAAGATGGTCTTATTAGCTTGTACATATTTTGTAACGAAGAAATACCATATAAATAATCTTTGTTAGCAAAGAACATATATTTTTCAGTGGCTGTATGTGCAAAATTATAATAGAATTCATCAGAAGTTTTGCCATCTATGAAAACTACATTTTTAAATAAAGAATTATCTGGTATTTCACTCTGCAGAGCTGATGGCAAATAAATCTTTGATGCTACTACATTTTGAGTGGCAAGAGTGTAATAACAGTCAGCTATATCAGCAAATGTATTGCCATAGAGCGAGATGCCAATTAATGAATTCGATAGCATTTCATCGTCTGTAATAACTAGCGAACCATTGGCAATATCATTATGCTTTCTAAAAAGATATAAGGTGCGTACATATGACAGTTTTGGTATTAAATTGTTAATGGTATCTGATATAGCCTTTCTTACCTCAACAGATAACAACCAGAATTTTCTGTAGAACTGGTTATATAAAGTAGTTAGCATTTTGTAATAAAATTCCTCAAGGTATATACGAATGTTTTCTTCGTTGGCAATAACTTCATCTAAGGACTGATATTTTGGGTAATCCTTTAGTAGTGATTCAGTCATATCCTCTAAAATCATAGAATGTGATTTGTTATATTCGTCTAGTTTGTGTAGAGACAAGTTTGATGTTATAGAAGACGAGTTTTCTAAGGTATCCTTTCTATATTTGAGAACAAATTCGTTAAGACCAGATATTTTATTGGTATGATATACATAATTCATAACGAAAACCCCATCTTCAGAGTAAGAAGTATCCGGAAATGTTAGATTGCATTTTCTGATAACATCGGTTTTGAATAGCTTATTCCAAAGAGTAAATGTCCATAAAATAGTTTTGTCATATTTAGAAATAGATTTTTCTAAAACTAAATTATTTATATTAGTAACCTCTCTGGTTAGAAGATTTGAAAATACGAAGTATTTAGCTATTACTAATTCTGCATCATTTTGAATAGCAGCATTATATAAAGCATTAAGAGCATTAGGCAATAATAAATCATCAGCGTCCAAAAAGAACACAAATTCACCTTTGACAGCTTTAAGAGCAGTATTTCTGGCAGCTGAAGGTCCGGCGTTTTTCTGAGTGATTATTTGCATATTATTAATTTTATCTGCATAGTTATTTAAAATTTCTACCGAATTATCAGTAGAACCGTCATTAACAGCGATTAATTCATAATCGTCAAAGTTTTGTTCTGCAACGCTATTTAGTGTTTCGGCTATATGAATTGAGGCGTTGTAAACAGGCATTACAATTGATATTTTACACATTATAATTTCCCTCCAAAGCATTTTGTAATCATTATACTAGATTTTGAAAGTTAATAAAAGTGTAAGTGCTAAATTGAGAGAAAGTATGGACGAAAGGAGGAAGGTATATTAATATATATAAGGAAAATGAAAAGAGGTACAGATATGGAACAGAAAAAAAATAGTAACATAAAGTCATATATTATAATTTTTATAGTAGCATTTTTACCAAGAATAATATTGTGTGCCAGTGGTAAGATGGGATTTTGGCCATCGGATGAGACGGCGACTATTGCAGGGGCAGCAGCTTTGGCAGGTTTAGACTGGACAGAGGTTGTTTCCAAGGCTGGATATTATGGACAGGGATTTTACTCGTTATTTGCACCGTTATTTATTATTACAGATAATCCGTTTATTATATATAAAGTAATGGCGGTTACCTGTGCTATATTGCAGGGACTAACAGCGTATATGGCATATTATTGCATTGGTAAAATAGGCGATATTGATGAAAAAGTAAAAGTAATAATATCAATTAGTGCATCTTACATGCTTAATACAGAAGCTTCAATTCTATATAATGAACACCCATATTTAGTGGTTACATGGTTGATAATGATATTGTTGCTTAAATTATTTGATAACATAGACAAGCCAAAGAAAAAGGCTGGATATACTATTTTATTGGTTGGAGTTATGGGATATGCAATGACTCTGCATACTAGAGCATGGATTTTATGGATGTCATTGGTTATAGTAGTCATATTATTTTACTATTTGTATAAGAAATGGATTGTGTCTATTCCTGTGTGTATAGCTTTAGGTTGTGGAATGATAGCTGCCATTACAGTGGCTTTGACAGTAATTCAGAAGAAGATGTGGGAAACGTCTGATACTAGTACAATAAGGAATACTAAATATGTGATTAATATTACCTGGGATGCATTAAATAGTGTTAAGGCATGGTTTAATATTGTTGTTGGACAGATTAATGCTGCAGTTTTTGCGTCTATGGGTATAGCAATAATCTGTGTAGTGATATTCGTCAGTATGTTTTTTAAGGCAATTAAAAATAGAAAAGCAAAGAATGACGATTTTGAAGAACAGAAATATATATTAATAGCATTTTTTAATATATTTGCCATAATGATGACTATTGGAGGATTATCATTAAGCTGGTTAAGTGGTGCGACAGAAGCAATTAAAGAGGGATTTGGCTCTAATCATAATTCATTAAAAATTTTCTTTTACTTTAGATATTTTGCTACCTTTACAGCACCATTAATAATGATAACAATGATATATATGTACAAGAACAAAGAGAAAATGCCAGAATTATATAAAATAGCAACTAAGATATATATTGTTATACAAACTTATTGGTTGATATTTATTGTGCCATATTCATATAAGAGACAGGAGTACAAGATGGCACGTCTTAATCCTTATATAGGCTTTATTTTTGGACGTAAAGTCAATATTTATACATTTGTGGGTGCTTTAGTAGTACTTACAATTTTATGGATTATTATTGGAAATTTAATAAAAAGACAAAAAATTAAGAGTTTGTTAATGTTAATTATGGTTTTTCTAGTTTATCATTATATTAGTATGTCAGTGTGTTATGTAGAAAAGGTACAGGATGTCAGATATAGTAGGATTAATGGTGGGTATAACTTTGTAAAACAGTTAGAAAATGAAGATATTGAATGTTATGAAATATTTTCGCCATCAAAAACCGATGGAACTATATGTCCATATTTTTATTATCAATTTTACTTAAATAGACATAAAATATTGCCACGTTATCCAGAAACAGGAAATGATAGGTCAGTAGTTCTGTTTAATGAGGCAAATGATGAACTATTAATTAGTATGGGATATAGATGCTATGAATTAGATTCGAATGAATATGTATATTTAACAGAAGCTATGTTAAGTGAGATATTAAATAGCAATATTGATATAGAAGAGGTACCTAGATAATGGAAAAGTTAAGAAAATATATAGCACAAATAGAGTATACCAAATTTAGAATTGCTGTAGTAATAAGTTATGCAGTATTGTTAGTATTCTTTTTTTTGAATACTGATTTTTATATATCAGAAGGTCAGGTAATAATAAAGAATATTGTGGCGGTTTGTTCAATGGTATTAGTTATGTTGGTAGTTACAGGTTTGCCACAAATTTCTAATAATAAATTGAATATAGCATATACAGTATGTATGGTAGTTGGTTCTGTATTCTTGACAATGTGTATGGTAGAATATGTAAACGGAAATGTTGTAAGGGTACTAACTGTGAAAAAGGTTCTTTTTATTAATCTGGTTGTGTGGATTGCTATAATTGGAACTGGTTGGATTCTTACATTTAAAATAAAAGGTGCCATAACAACTATGGTTATAGTGAGTTTGGTATTTAGCATAACTAATTATTATGTATGTAAATTTAGAGGAATTCCTTTGTTAGCAGCAGATTTAACTACTGCTGGTACGGCATTAAATGTAGCTGGGAATTATTCTTATGAAATTAATTTTAAGGTGTTCTTAGAATTGTTAGTATCCTTGAGTATTGTGATATTAGCATTCAAAATAAGAGAAGAAAAGAAATTACCTTTGAAAATAAAAGGTGTTTTCTATGGTTTGTATGTTATATGTTTGGGAGCATTTTTGTATGTATTTGTATTTACAGACATAGCCAGGGTTCAGGTTAATACTTTTAACCCTCAGAGAGCATATAATAAAAATGGCTCAATCGTTACATTTGTCCGAAGCACACGTTCTCTGATGGTTGAAAAACCTGATGGTTATTCAGCGAAAGAAGTGGATGAAATATTGGCTGGATATGTTGAAGAAAATACTGATGAAACAAAAGAAAAAACACCTAATGTTATTGTTATAATGAATGAAGCATTCTCTGATTTGCAGGATTTAGGGAATGGATTTGAAACTAATCAAGAGGTAATGCCTTTTTATGACAGTTTGACAGAAGATTGTGTAAAAGGTGATGTGTATGTATCAGTATTTGGTGGAAGAACTGCTAATAGTGAATTTGAATTTTTAACAGGAAATAGTATGGCGTTTCTTCCAGAAGCATCAGCACCTTATCAGACCATTATTCGTGATAAAATACCTAGTTTGGTATATACTTTAAAAAGTTATGGATATGAGGGAAATGTGGCAATGCATCCATTTAAACCAACAGGGTATGCAAGAAACAGAGCTTATCCATTGCTGGGATTTGATACATTTTTATCATTAGAAGATTTTGCAAATTCCAATGTCGTTAGAGCGTATGTCTCGGATGACGCGTGTGTTGATAGGATTATATCTGAATACGAATCCTTAAATGAAACCAGTGATGCTCCATTTTTTGCATTTAATGTTACAATGCAAAATCATAGCTCGTGGTATAAAGACTTTGATAATTTACCAAATGATATTACAGTTGATGATGAAACTAGGGAAGCATATGCTGCATACATAAGTGAAAATGGACAAGGTAAAGTGGATTCAGAAACAGAAATCAGAGCACTGGAGAGATATTTGAATTTAATTCATCTATCCGATAAATCTCTAGAAAAAATAATAAATTATTTTAAGAATGTAGATGAGGATACAGTTATTGTGTTCTTTGGGGATCATCAGCCTAAATTGGATGATACAATATATGAGTTCTTATTGGGTAAAAAAATTAACAAAATGTCTTACGAAGAAGCTATGCAGAGATATTATACTCCATTTGTAATATGGGCTAATTATG
>CAYOMP010000007.1:0-5582 GCA_964405075.1 uncultured Lachnospiraceae bacterium | reverse complement strand
ATTAAATGCGACAACCAGTATGAACTATTTATCAACATATATGATGGAAGCAACCGATATGAAATTAACTCCATATAATAGTTTTTTGTTAGAATTATCTAAAGAGATTCCTGTATTGACATCAGGCGGTTATATAGATAAATCAGGAGTATTCTATGATGATGTATATGATGAAGAATCACCATTGTATGAAATATTGATGAAAGCTTGGAAATTACAGTATAATAGTATTACAGATAGGAACAACAGGTCAAAGTATTATTTAGTAGAATAACAAGCCTTGGAGGTAGTATAGATTTATGAAGAAAATGTTAATGCGTGCCGCTATGAATCCGTTGGAGAATCCAAGTGTGGCAGAGGTTATTACACAAAATATGGTAGGCGGTAATTGTGGCAATATGATATTCGCATATAGTGTTATGAGAACACTTTTGTTAGAGGATATTCAGATAGATACAACGAGAACTGACAGAGAGTTTACTGAAGAAGAAATAGAAAGAATTAATTCAGAGTATGATTGTTTTATATTACCGTTGGCAAATGCATTTAGACCGACATTCAAAAAGGAATTAAGATTTTTGATTAAAATGATTCGTAAACTTAAGATTCCTTGTATAGTTATTGGGGTAGGCGTACAGGCTAAGGTTGATGAAGAAATAAATAAGGAATTCGATTTTGATGACTTATCTAAGAAGTTTATAATCGAGATTTTAAAAAAATCAACAATTATAGGTGTACGTGGTGAAATAACAGCAGAGTATATGAAAAAGCTAGGATTTGTGGAAGAAAAGGATTTTACAGTAATAGGCTGTCCTTCGATGTATATTCATGGAAATACAGTTCCTATAAAAACACCTGTGGATTTAACACCACAATCTTTGGTGAGTGTTAATAGAAAAATTAATATACCGGGTAAACTTCATAATTTCATTGTGGATTCTAGTAATAAATTTGAAAACTACACTTATGTACCTCAGGGAATTGATGACTTATTACTATTATATGCAGGAGTACCTATTAACAGAAAGAAATATCCTAATATTCATAAAACATATCCATGGAGAAATAATAGTGCGATATGTGCCAGTGGTCATGAGTTAGGGTTTGCAAATGTACCATCTTGGTTCGAATTTTTATCATCAAGAGAGTTTTCTTTTGGAACTAGAATTCACGGAAATATTGCAGCGGTAATGTCTGGAACACCTGCATATATATTTGCACCGGATTCTAGAATATTAGAGTTGGCAAGATATCATAATATTCAACATATGGCAGCTAAGGATATAACTGAAGGGACGGATATATTTGATATTTATAATAAAGCAGACTTTTACAGTGTGCAAAAAGGACATGAAGGTAGATTTAATCACTATTTGGACTTTTTAGAAATGAATGGATTGGATCATATCTACGGAAAGGAGAGAGTAAATAAAAAAGCGTATTTTGATGATTTGATGTCAAAAAATGAATTTCCTAAAGGAGTACAAGCATTTAGTCAGGTTTCAATTGATGAACAGACAGAAAGAATTGAGTATTATTATGGCTACCTAAATCAGAAGTGTGGTTCAATGGATGAGTTAGAAAAATATGCTAGATTAGAACAAAAGACCAATGAAATTCTTGATAAAATGCCAAATGGATTGCAGTCGCTAGTCAAAAAAGGTGTTAACAAGTTTATTGGTTAATATGCAAATGGAGGTATGGATATGAAAAATTATATTAAAGCAATAGTGTTATGTATGTGTTTGTTATTTATTATGCCACTCAGAATACAAGCAGCAAATGAAATAACGGTGAGGGCAACAGGAAATACAGCAACAGATACTACAAATCTTAATAATGCATTAAATGGTGGAAATGTTAAAATTATATTGGAAGGTGACTTCAAAATTGATTACTACAGATTGCCGGTTTATAGTAATACTACAATTGATGCCACTAATGCTACTATTGAACAGATGAAAGCTGGGGCAGGAATTTTACGTAATGATGGTGGAAAAGGTGGATATGATTCGTTAAGCAATGTTAAAGTAATTGGAGGTAAATGGATTGGAAGCTTGGCAGATAGTGATGGATATTCAACATTTTTCTTCCAACATGCCAATAACATCGTGCTTGAAAATGTAGAATTTGTTAATAACTACAATGGACATCATTTAGAACTTGCTGGTGTTAAGGATATTACAATTAAGAATTGTATTTTTGGTGGAACATACAAGGGTGAGGATGAAAAGGAAGCTATCCAATTGGAAATATGCCATAAGGATTCAGCTCCAACCTTTACAACACCATTAGATAGCACTGCTAACGATGGAATAACAGTAACAGGATGTACGATTACATTTCCTAGAGGTGTAGGAAATCATCGTATAGTAGAAGACTGTTGGAATAAGAATCTTACAGTAAGCAATTGTAAGTTTGATGTTAAATATTGTGCAGTAGGTGCATATAGTATTGTTGGATTAAATGTTAACAATAATACAATTGCTTGTAAGAAGGATACACCAATTGATGTTACTACATTGTCAAAGAGTACAGATGCAGACTATATTGGATATAATAAGAAGACTAAGACAAGTAAGAATTATGGAATTAATATTAGTGGAAATAATATTTCTAGTTCTAATGTATATGGAATAATGGTAACAGGGGCAGAGAACAGAATAATAGAGGGTGCTGTAATATCAAATAATACAATATCCTCAACTAAAAAATCAGGTGTTTATGTAAGATATGCTAATGGTAGTACTATTAGTGGAAACACTATTACAAGTACAACTGAAAATGGTGTATTTTTGGATAATAGTAATAGTTGTACAGTTCAAAATAATACAATAGGTTCAGTTAAGACACATGGTGTGTTGGTTAGTGGATCAACAGGTGCCAAAGTTATTGGAAATAGTATTTCAAATGTTGCAAAAAATAATGGTGTTACTGTACAGACATCAAGTACAAGTGCTAAAATCGAAGGAAATACAATTGATACAATCAATTCCATTGGTGTATCTGTATTATCAAGCAAGAAAGTAACAATCAAAGATAATAAGATATCTGATTGTAAAAAGCAAGGTATAATTATTAATAAAAAATCTGAGTCTGCTAAGATCATGAATAATGAAGTTAATAATTCTGGCACTAATGCTATTACAATTCAGGATAAAAGTAATAAGGCTACTGTTAGTGGAAATACCATTAATAAATCTAAAAAGAATGGAATTTCTATGATTGATTCAGCTAATATAAAAATAACTAAGAATAACATTTCTAATTGTAAGGATATGGGTATCTCGACTAAAAACGGTAAAGCAACTATAACAGAAAATGTAATAACTACAGCAAATAACAAGAAGAAATATGGTATATATATTCAAAATGGTAAGAGTTGTGTAATAAAGAAGAATGAAGTTATAGGTGAATGTTATAGGGCAATCGGTATAGATTCAAAGTCTAGTGGCAGTATTAAGAGATTAGAATGTATAAATGTTAATAACATCAAAAAAGGTAAAAAATCAGTAAAAGGAACTGTTGGTAATAGCAGTTACAAAGTGTCTGCAAAAATTGACAATAAGAAATACAAAGTTTCTAAATCAGGAACGAAATGGTCGATATCTAAATGTCCAAAATTGAAATCAGGAATGGTAGTAGTTGTATCTGCAACTGATAAACAGAAAAATGTACATAGTATGGAGATTAAGGTTAAATAGCAATTAATGATTGGGCTGAAAGCTTTTAGATGAGCTTTCGGCCCTTATTTTGCGCTAGCAACGAGAAAATTATATTTACATAGATTTTCGACGGGAGCCACGATAATTAAAAAACTCGCAAAACGTGTTTTTCATAATTGTTTGGAAATAAAAATATAATAAATGAAAATTAGACACTTACGACTGATTGACGAAAAAAAACTAATGTGATATTTTAAGGGGTGGATGTAAAAAATAAGTAATATTTTGGAAGGATTTAAGTAAAATGAAAGAAAAATGTCAAAAAGGGTTACAGTGGACAAAACAGAACGCAAAGATTATAGGGTATTGTTGGTTAGGGGTGACTCTTGTTTATGCTATTTTAAATAAATTATATCTTACAACAGACAACATAGTCGTATACGGAGAAACTAAAATAGTTAATCAGGTTGAAACTGTGAGTGTTTCAAAAGTTATAGTTATGTTTCTGGCATATTCTTTTAGTGTATTTGTGATTAATTGGAAAAATAAATTATCTCCTAAAATGGAAAAGATAGCTATAATTCTAATTACTGCATTTTCACCGTTAATAACATTTATGTTTGTTGAACTGACTTTTCAGTCAGAACTTCTTCAAATGGAGAAATATGCTATATTTTTTAACCTATTTATAATAGGGTTTTTTTCTTGGGTATTTATTGTTACATGCAATAGATTTCATCAAGCAATTATGATTCCATTAGCAGCTTGGTTCATATTTCAAATTGCAAACTTATATGTAACTAGATTTAGAGGTTTTTCATTACTGATGTCTGATTTTACATTAATTGAAAGTGCAATGACTGTGGCAAGTTCTTATGACTATATGATAAGTTATAAAATGCTGATTATGTTAATTGCTTTAGTTGATTTTTTTATAATTATATGTAAACTGGATAATATCAAATTTTTTGATAAAAAAGCCAGAGTGGTTGCTGTCTTTTCTGCTTTTGTATATTGCGGGTTATTCTATTGGGTTACTATGGAAAGTGACTTGATTTCGGAACCGAAGATACACATAAGTCAGTATAAGCCACAAAAAAGTTATAGTAAAAATGGCACAGCCCTTACATTATTTGGAAGTATGCAATTTTTACAAACAGAAAAACCAGAAAACTATAATGAAGAAAATTTAGACAGTTTAATGAAAAAATATGTTTCTGATAGTGCAAAAGAATTTGATATAGATAATGCACCAAATGTGATAGTTATAATGGATGAAGCATTTTCGGATTATGAAACCTTATATAACTTGGATACAAGTGAGGAAACATTACCATTTTTTAATAGCTTAAAAGAAAATGTTGTTGAAGGAAATATGTATGTTTCAATACATGGAGGGCAGACTGCTAATACGGAATATGAATTCCTAACAGGTAATAGCAAAGCATTTTTGCCATATGGTGTTGCACCATATCAATCATATTTGAAAAAAGATGTTGTGCATTTGTCTTTAGCCAGAAGTTTTAAAGCTATGGGATATGAACAAGAATTAGCATTGCATTCATATGGCGCATCAGGTTATAACAGAACAGCAGCATATACTGCATTAGGATTTGATGAATTTTATACGAAAGATAATTTTGAAAATCCACTATTTATTAGAAAGTTTATTTCAGATTATTCACATTTTGAGAAGATAATTGAATTATATGAAGATAATAAGAAAAATTATAATTCACCATTTTTTATGTTTAATGTTACCATGCAAAATCATAGTTCTTATAGCGATTTATTCGATAATTTTCCTTTGACCATTAATGTAAATAATCCAGAATATGCTCAAAAGACGACATTGAAAACATATTTTAATCTTATTAAAGAAACAGAAAATGCATATAAGTAATTTATAGAATATTT
>CAYOMP010000006.1:38036-47165 GCA_964405075.1 uncultured Lachnospiraceae bacterium | reverse complement strand
AAGTGATATAATTACAAACTTTCTATAAAATCTCTTTTACAAGCATTTATCCCATATATTTTCATTGTTTAAGAACACTTATATATTCTCACAAAATATATACAAAAAAATACTTTGATGTATTTTTCAAAAAATTAAAATGCCACTGATTTACTCTATATCCTCAACATCCACTACTTTAAATCCGGATTTTCTCAACATTTCAGCAAATTTTCCCTGTCCTTTTATTAATTTACCTGAAAAAGTTCCATCATAAATTTGATTACTTCCACAACTTGGACTTCTAGATTGTAATATTGCCATATCTATATTTTCCTTTTTGGCTAATTCTGTAGCACTCTCAGCACCCCTTACAAATTCCTTATCTACGTCAACACCACATTTATTAATTGCCTTGCCATTTACTATCTCAACGGGATCCCTTGGAGTAGATAATCCACCTAACACTTCCGGACATACGGGTATTACCTCATGTCCTTCAACATATTTAGCCACCTTTTCCTGATAGTTATTTCCGCCATTATATTTGCAATTTTCCCCCAAAAGACATGCACTAACCAATATTTTCATAAGTCAAACCTCTTTTTTATTTATTTTTCCTTTGTATTTATCTGTTAATTATATCTAATTTTGGTTTCTAAAACAAATTTTAATATTTATAACCGGATTTCCATTTTCTTTACTATTTACTATTACTTCTCCACCTAGCATTTCAATATTTTTCTTCGCATTAGAAAAATGAATTCCCATCATTTCAAATAATATTTTTTCTGCACCAACTATGCTAAATTCATATTCAGCACATCCCTTTCTTTTACATCCTTCCTTTTCGCATTTTTTTTGTCCGGCCTTAAGAACTACAGTTCCATCCTTTTGCGCAAATCTGACAACATTACTAAGTAGTATTAACATTGCCTGATTAAATCTTATTTTATCACAATATACAACATCATCCTTAACATCAAAATGATCTATATAGAAATCAATATTTTTTGATTCAATGAGAGAACCCACCATTTTCCTTAATTCAGCAAGTATATCACTTATGCTCTCCTTAGTTTCAACAATATTAACTGTATTCTCTTTATTTTCACCTCTAACCTCTATTTCCTGATCCAATATTTCTAATAAAGTCTTACTTTCGCCTAATATTTTTTGCAAATAATCATTGACACTGGTTTTATCATCTATATTATCATATGCAACAGCTGCATAACCCATAATCAAGTTCATATAAAATTTTATATCATTCAAAAATTTGTCAATGATTTCCTGTTTATCTATATTTACCTGCTGAGTTGCTATTAATGACTTCTGTAATTCTCTTCGCATTCTGACTTCTTCTGTTATGTCTGTAACATAAGTAAATGCTAAAATATCTCCACTATTTTCGTCTTTTGAAAGTAATACTGTCTGCCTTACAAAATGCCCTGCTAATACACTACTGTTACATCCATATTGAATACTCTGTTCCAAAGCACCTTTTTCATAACACTTTTTAAAATGCTCAATACTGAAAAATTTATCATATAGCTCCAGGTCTTCCTCCCTGACACCCTCTCCAAACTTGCTTATAAAATCAGAAAATGTACAGTTATCAGGCAATTTGTTTTCATATAATAAATCTACTATTTCATCATTAACCCTGACTACAGGATTTTTAATTATGCTGTTCTTTGTAATATTAAACTCGCAAAAGGAAATAGCTGTCGAAGACAAGGCATTAGCCAATTGCTGCTCTTTTCTACTACTTTCCTGTAATTCCTTTTGCCTGTTAAGATTATCCAAATAAGCTTCTGTAACATCTTTTACTGCAAGGGTAAAACCAATATTTTTATCCCCATCCTTCATTACAGACAAACACATCTGTTCATACTGAGTCTTATCTGACATTATTCTTTCATAGGTTATATTGTGATAATCTCTTTTACTTAATATTTCCCTAATATTGAGCAGTTCATTTAAAACTGCCTTTGAATCTCTTCTGCAAACATTTTGCTCTACATAAGTTCTAACTGCACTTCCAAAGCTATCATAACTTTCCCAATGTTTAGACATTATTCGATTCTTTTCATCACTAATTGGAAATGCCGTCATAACATCACTTTCCCAATCAATTTTGTACAAATTAGTACATTCCCTGGTAATCGACTCTATTACAGCACTACATTCTCTTGGTTTTGACGCCAAATCTTTCACTGTGCATAGAAAATAATTCTCTTTTCCCAATGGTGTAAATGTGGTATCTAAACATGTTTTCGTTGCCGAAGAATAAGCATATGTATATATTATTTCACCTTTTTTAACACTTTTATATGCCTCTTGAACCCAATCTGGCTGTCTCTCTTCTCCCCAAAATTCAGCAAAGTCTCTCCCCTCAAATTCTACATCACTCTTATTAACCCTTTCCTTATACTTAGGATTTACATATACATATTCCGCAGAGGCCTCCCCTTGCTGGCCTCCCTCTATCACCTTATAAATAGCACATGCCACCGGCATACTATCTAATAATTGTCTAGCCTGTTCAATAATATCCATCTTTAATCCTTCCCCACTCTATGTAAAACATGTAAGTTTTTTCATTTATCTTATGATTATTAACGCATCATAGAACTAAGAATTTGCAGGCAAATTCTTCTTTGCGAGCTGCGCATATTGCACAGAATGCTTTTATATCATAGGATAGCCCAGTACTTTATCACGTTAATTCTTCAAGTTTTTTTCTATGATATAAAAATTATAGCACACTATTCTACATATTTTGAGATAAACCGTTAGTGAAATTTCGACATTTTTTTACACATGCTTTTTCTTATACTCTCGTGCTTTTTCCACAAACATTTTGGCAAAAAAAGGATTTGACGGATAATAAAGATGTGGAAAACCAAGCCAACTGTTTTCGCCTTTAATAACACAAGGATATTCTCTTCCTGTAACTGGTTTTACCGCAATACAGTCGTCGCCATTGTAAGTACTGTCGTAATAATGAAACTCATGTCCTTTTATTAATTCACCCTCTGGTAAGAAGCAACTTTGTGTTTCTTTTATCTCAACATACCCAAAACGTACTAATTTTCCCTTATCAGAACAAATTGCCGGAATAACGCCCACCATAGCATAACTTGTTCCATATTTATCTATAATTGCAGAATGTAAGTACATAAAACCACCACACTCTGCCACAATAGGCATCCCCTTATTAAAAGCCTGCTTTACTACTTTGCGCATACTTTCATTACCACTTAATTCCTTTACATATAGTTCCGGATAGCCCCCTCCAATTAATAGTGCACTACACTCATCGGGTAATTGAGTATCATGTAAAGGTGAAAAATACTTTATTTCAGCACCGTTTTCCTGTAACATAAGTAAATTATCCTCATAGTAAAAGCAAAAAGCTTCATCCTTTGCGACTGCAATAACAGGTCTGTCTTTTATTTGAGCTTCCTTTATTAAATCTTTTTTCTCCACTTGTTTTTGAGTGTCTATTAATTGACCTGCCCCTTCTGCAATTTTAAAGATTTGCTCCAGAGAAACCGTCTTTATAAATTCACTTGCCACTAACTGCAACTGTTCCCTTATATTCGTCAATTCATCTGGCATTACCAATCCCAAATGTCTGCTTTCTATATTAAAGTCTTTTTGCTCTGGAAAATAACCTAATGCATTTATCTTTAATTCCTGTTCTATTAATGGTTTTACAGTTTCGTAATAAGACTTTGTCATTCTATTAAATATTACCCCTTTTATAAGATGTTCTTTATCATATGAAAGAAATCCTGCTATTAAAGGTATTACTGAACGCCCCATTCCTTTTGCATCCACCACCAGTATAATAGGCGTTTCGGTCACCTTTGCCAAATCATATGAAGAACCTTCCTCCCTGATTCCTCCAAGTCCATCAAAAAGTCCCATTACACCTTCAAATACTGCAAAGTCCTTCTTGGTTATATTCTTTAGAAAAAGTTCTCTGGTCTTTTCCTCTCCTGTAAAAAAAGTATCCAGATTCTTAGATGGAATACCTATTACCTTTTCATGAAACATAGGGTCAATATAGTCTGGACCACATTTATAAGAAACTACCTGTTTTCCTTTACTTTTTAATGCTTCCAGCAATGCACAAGTAATTGTTGTTTTTCCACTCCCACTTTTAGGTGCAGCAATCATAATTCGATTTATCTTCATATCTTCCTCACTATTTTCTAAACTACGAAAAACACGCTCTGGGATTTTCGTGAATTTCACGGTGCTATTCGAATGCTCATGCAATCATGACATTCTACTGGTGCAAATTAAATGAGCATATCCATACCGGATTTTCTGCTTGCATCAAATGATAGCTTCCTATTGCCTTTGTTCTACTAACCTGAATCTGAACAATCTCTTCATTTTCAACTGAAAACAAAGTTAAAATCTTTTTTATTTCACAAATTGTTTCTAAACTGATAGCATTTATTACCACTCGCATATTGGGGTTTATATAATACAAGGTTTGTAATATCTCCTTTAGATTACCTCCACTTCCACCAATAAAAGCATGAGTGGCTTGTGGCAGTTCTGTAAGCCTATCTGGAGCTTTCGCATCTACCACCGTTATATTCTCTAACCTGAATTTTTCTTTATTCTGTTGAATCAAAGACACTGCTTCACTCTTTTGTTCAATGGCATATACATGTATACTATCAGATATTTTTGCCATCTCCACAGCAACTGAACCAGTCCCACTACCAATATCATAAACAACTGCACCTTGATGCAATTTCAATTTACAAATACTAACTTCTCTTATCTCTTCCTTCGTCATAGGAACCTTATCTCTAATAAAATTTTCATCTGCAATTCCATGTGTCACCATCTTTGGCAGTGCATTTTTATTCTTAATAAAGCATATGTATAGGCCTTCTTCATTAAGTTCAAGGCATTCTCCTGGTGTCATCCTTATAATCTGCTGTTTAGGGTATGATAATTGATATCCTGCTATAACTTCACATTCTGTCATACCTTCTTCTATAAGAATCTTTCCTAATCGTTTAACATCTTCTACACCTGACATTAACAAATACATTTTCTGCTCTGTTTTTATTCTACCGGCAAGATTGTATAATTTTCTTCCGTGCATACTACAAATGGCCGCATCTTGATAACTTTCTCCAATACATGATGCCAAATATGCAACTGATGATATTCCCGGCATTATGCGTAAAGATGCCCTCAATTGACCTAAACTTACCTGCTCTTGCAAGGCTTTATGTAACGATTGACACCCACTATAAAAACCACTGTCGCCAGAAAAAAGAATAACTACCTTTAGATTTTTCCCACAAAAACCCTTCTCCTGAATGTCTCTCAGATATGGAATAATCTCTCTTGCGAGATAAATTGGCTTTTTCTCCAATCTTGGTTTATATGGAGCAATTATCCTCTCTGCTCCAAGCAAAATATCAGCCTCCTCTATTGCTTCCTGTACTTCTTTTGTCAGACTGTTATTGCATCCCATACCTATGCCGGCAAGAATAATTTCCATTTCGCTCTCTATCTGTATTTTCTTTTCGCAAATTTTTTCTA
Source organism: uncultured Lachnospiraceae bacterium (assembly GCA_964405075.1). Classification (GTDB taxonomy): domain Bacteria; phylum Bacillota; class Clostridia; order Lachnospirales; family Lachnospiraceae; genus CAYOMP01. The sequence goes on along the minus strand of CAYOMP010000006.1, from coordinate 41,597 downwards.
ATTCACAACATATTTCATTAAAAGAATATCCCTCATCTTCTTTAGGATGTCCAACTACATATACGGAAATTCCAGCATTCCCTGCTGCTTTTACCTTTTCAAAATAACCGCCGGTTACTCCACTTTGCTTGGTAACAAGGCAGGAAATTCCATACTGTTGAATTAAAGCTTCATTCATCTTTGTAGAAAATGGCCCTTGCATAGCTATAATCTGTTTTCCCTTTATTCCTTGTTCCATACAAAGAGAAATACTCTCCATACCCGGAAGTACTCTTACATATAGCCTCTTTTTTACATTTTCACACACACAATATTTGGATAATTCTTTGCTTCCAGTAGTAAGTAATATATTACCTTTAGTTTTTTCCAGTGCTCTGGCACAGTCTTCGTTAGAATTAAAGTACATGACTCTTTTATCATTTTCTTTTATATTTAACTGTCTTTTCAAACGCAAGTACGGAATATTCATACCAACCATTGCCCCCTTAATATTTTTTGTAATTGCGTCTGCATAAGGGTGTGTGGCATCTACAACACAAGCAAAATTACCATTTTTGATAAACTCTTTTATTTCCCCCTCATTCATTCTCCCTTTGTGAACCTTCATTAACGGATTCTCTTTTAATACAATTTCTCCATATTCCGTTGCAACACAAAGAGTATGCACAATCCCTGATGCCGCCAAGCATTCAGACAGTTCTCTCCCTTCAGTTGTTCCTGCAAATATCAGTATTTCTTTCAATTATGTAACCTCGCTTCGTAATTAACTTATCATTTACAATCTCACTTTCTGCATTTCCAATAAATACTGTAGTAAACATATTTACTTCTCTATCTCTTAATTCCTTTAAAGTGCAGATTACTGCCTTTGTATTTTCTCTTCCTATGTTTTCTACATAGCCGCAGGCTCTATCATCTTCTATGTATCGAAGCAATATATCGCAGGCTCTCCTTAAATAATCCTTTCGTTTATGACTTGATGGATTATAAATTGCTATTGCAAAATCCCCTTTGGCGGCTGCAATTAATCTTTTCTCTATCTTCTCCCAAGGTGTCAGTAAATCACTTAGGCTAATTACACAAAAATCATGATTTAACGGTGCACCAAGCACTGCTGCTCCACTGTTTGCTGCTGTCACTCCCGGGATTATTACAAGTTCTGTTTTAGGGTGTTCTTTTCCAATTTCATACATCAAAGATGCCATTCCATAGATTCCTGCATCACCACTACATATCAATGCTACTTTTTTTCCTTTTTCTGCCTCCTCAAAAGCAATACGACAACGCTCCCTTTCCTGTCTCATAGGAGTAGACATCATTTTCTTTCCTTGAAAACGTTCTCCAAGCAAATTCAAATAAACAGTATACCCAATAATAATATCCGACTGTTCTAATGCATATAATGCTTCTCCTGTCATCATATCTTCTTTACCTGGTCCCATTCCAACTACAAAAATCTTATGTTTCATCAAAGCTCACACTCCATTCTCTCCTTGCAACAGCAATCGCCATTCCATCTTCTGTATGTTTTTCATATACCAGTTCCCCCATTGGTTCACATACCTTTAATGCCGCCCTTTCACACACATTATCTACTCCAACTTTAGCCTTTACAAAATCCGATTTTTTAAAATCCCCCTCTACTTCCCTTAATTCTTCAGCTGTGTATGTAATAAAAGGAATATTCATTTTTCTACTCCATTCTAATAATCCTTGTTCATTTCTTTTTAAATCAATGGAGGTCACTGCTCTTACTTGCATAATTGAAATTTGTAATTTTTCTATAGTCCTTTTAATAAAGTCTTCAATTTTTTTTGATTCTTTTCCCTTTCTACATCCTATTCCAATTACATATTCTTTAGGTCTAAGAAGAATTAATGTATCAAATGCTCTTTTTTCAGAAGAAATAACAATATCAACTGGCTGTATTGGTGGATAATCCACCACATATATACCCTTAGGCAACTGACAAACCTTCTCAAAATGTCCTGACTCTACAGACATAGTAATATTTCGCCCAGACAATACTTTTGAAGATACCTTGGCTATTCCAGCCTTATTCACAATAGAGAGTTCATTTTTCTTTGCAAAGATATCAACTGCGAATTTCTGATTTATATCTGTTGCCGTAGTAATAACAGGCTCTGCTGCTATTATATTTGCTATATCTATGGCAAGTTCATTAGCTCCACCCATATGACCAGACAAGATTGGAATCACATATTGCCCCTTCTCATCAATCACAATCACCGGACTATCTTGAAGTTTATCGGTAATACTTGGTGCAATTGCCCTAACTGCAATTCCACAGGCACCAATAAAAATCAAAGCATTTTTTCTTTCCATTTGTTCCCTTGCCCATTCACCAATACTTTCCTCTACAAATTGCACCTTTTTGTCATTTTTAGAAAGAAAATTTGAACATTTGGTATATAACGTACATTCTGTTTTATCCAGTAAATTCGCAATCTTTTCTGATAATTCTATCCCTTTTTGTGTAAAACTGATAATGCTTAACTTCATAGTGAATGCTCATCCTTTGCCTGACGGTATTCCGTAGAAAAATCAGCCGCATACAATCTTGATTTCTTATACTTTTGATGTGTAATGACTTCTCCAACAAGTACTAATGCCGTCTTTGTTATTTGGTGTTTAACTGCCGTATTATGTAGTGTTTCAATAGTGCAAATATATGCCTCTTCCTCTGGCCACGTTGCTTTATACACAATTGCCGCCGGAGTCTTTTTGTCATATCCTCCAGCCAACAATCTTTCACTAAGTTCTTTTAACATTCCTGTACTAAGGTAAATTGCCATAGATGTCTGATGCATTGCAAAGCTCTCAATACTTTCTTTTTCAGGAACCTTAGTTTTCCCTTCCATTCTTGTTATAATTAATGATTGAGATATTCCCGGCAAAGTATACTCTATATTTAAGGATGCCGCTGCCCCAAAGCATGCACTTACTCCCGGACAGCTCTCATATGAAATCCCCAATTTATCCAGTTCATCCATCTGTTCCCTGACTGCTCCATAAATACTTGGTTCACCAGTATGCAGTCTGACTGTTTTTTTACCTTCCCTTTCTGCTTCCTTTATTACAGCTAATACCTCTTCCAACGTCATTTTTGCACTATTATATATCTCACACTCTTTTTTTCCATATTTTAGTAATTCAGGATTTACCAAAGAACCTGCATAGATAATAACATCTGCCTGCTCTAATAACCTCATTCCCCTGACTGTAATCAAATCTACTGCACCTGTTCCCGCTCCAACAAAGTAAACCATTTTGCTGCCTCCTTACTTTTTGCTAATTCACCAAATTCATTAGAATACAAAATACAATCAATCTTAATTTTTCCCTTGGCACGTTTTTCTAAATAATAGCAAATACGCTCTACCACATTTTTCATAATTGGCTGTAATTTCCCACTATCTGTCAAAATATGAACTGCTTCTTCTGTAGTTACACAATCTAATATTTTGCAAATACTTTCCTGATTCACATTCTCACGCACAGAAAAAGCTGCTAATAACTCCATTCTGCAATCCGCTTCTT